>JANMCD010000160.1:0-7191 GCA_031360905.1 Novosphingobium sp. | reverse complement strand
TTGTGCGGTTCATCAGGCAGATCGATGCGTGCGTTGAATCGCGCCAGTCGCAGCACACAGCAGATGGCGAAGGCGAGCGCGGCAAACCAGCCGAGGCGCGGCAGGCTTTGCAGGGTCCATAAATAAATGATCAGCGCCGGTGCGACACCGAACGATATCGAATCCGCGAGGCTGTCGAGTTCGGCGCCAAAGCGCGACTGCGCGTTCAGCAACCGGGCGATGCGACCGTCGATGCCATCAAGCATGCCGGCGAAAATGACGGCGATTACGGCCTTTTCGATCTCACCGCCGATCGCGAAGCGGATGCCGGTGAGCCCAACACAGAGCGCTGCGGCTGTGATTGCATTGGGCGCCAGCGCCCGCAGCGTCAGGCCGGCCGGCAGCCGGCGGGCGCGCAGCGGCGCGCGCCCTTCGCTCACTGGCTGATACCCTCGATCAACGCCGACTGCCCGAGTTCGGCCAGCACGGTTTCACCAGCAATGACCTTCTGGCCCAGCACCACACGCGGCTCGGTCCCGTCGGGAAGATAGACGTCGACTCGGCTGCCAAAGCGGATCAGCCCGACCCGTTGGCCGGCGGCAAGAATATCACCGGGCTTGACGAAGGGCACGATCCGCCGCGCCACCAATCCGGCTATCTGGGTGATGCCGATGGCGATACCGTTGCCGCGGTCGATGAGAATATGCTGGCGTTCGTTCTCCTCGCTCGCCTTATCGAGATCGGCGTTGAGGAACCGGCCGGGGATATAGATCACCCGCCGCACTGTCCCGCCGACCGGCGCGCGATTGATGTGGACGTCGAACACGCTCATGAAAATCGAGATGCGCGTCACCGGCGCCTCCCCGAGGCCACTCGATCCGCTGCCGTCATCCATCGACATTTCGCGGGGCGGCGGCAATTTGCGGATCAGGGTGATGAGGCCATCAGCCGGAGACACCACAAAACGTTCGTTCTGCGGGGTTACCCGCTGCGGATCGCGAAAAAACGCCAATACGGCGAGGACCAGCACGGCCAGTGGCCAGGCGATAGTCTCCCACGCAAAAAAAGCGGCGAGCGCGCTTGCGGCGGCGACGATGAGCGCGAATTTTCGGCCTTCGGGATGGACGGAAGGCCAATGCCAGCCAGCTTCGCCCTTCCCTTGGTTGTCTAGAATTTGTCCGGGCATCGCCGCCTATTAGGTGCTCAACGCCGCCTTCACAAGCTCTTGAGGATCAGATGCGCGCCGCCGACACATTGGACGAGCCGAACATGCCCTTCCTTACACTTCCGAAGACAGCATCTCCATCGACCTGCCTGATCAGCTCGGTGGTGGACAGGGGTGGATTCGAACCACCGTACGCTCACGCGGGCAGATTTACAGTCTGCTGCCATTAACCACTCGGCCACCTGTCCACACCAGCACGCCGGCGCCGGGTAACCCCCGAAATTGCGGCTCCGAAGAGCCAACCGACCGAGAAGGCGCGCTCAATGACGAAGCGCGCCCTGCCTGTCAATGGCACCTGTCGATGGTGTGACTTGCGACCGTACGAATGCTAGGGGACCGGCCATGACGAACAGCAGGGGAAAGACATGACCAAGCGCGGCGATGACGGCGGACCGGCGCGGGCGCTGCGGGGACAGGCGGGGCGGATGCGCGGTGGCCGCGGTTCGGGCCGCGCCAGCACCGGCGCGGTGCGGCTGTGGGGCCGTCACGCGGTCGGGGCGGCGCTGAGCAACCCCGAGCGCAAGCACCGCAAGCTCTGGGCGACGCGCGAGGGCATCGAATCGCTAAACGGCGAACTGCCCGCCAATTTCCCGCTCGAATATGCGCAAGGGGCCGATCTTGCCCGGCTGGTGGCGCGCGATGCGCCCCATCAGGGACTGGTGCTGGAATGCGATGCCCTCGAGGATGTCTTCCTCGACGATGTCCTGCAAGGCGATGCGGCCCGCCCGGTCCTGGTGCTCGACCAGGTCACCGATCCGCACAATGTCGGCGCGATCCTCCGCTCCGCTGCTGCCTTCCATGCTATCGCGCTGGTGACGCAGGACCGGCACGCGCCGCCCGAGTCCGGGGTGGTGGCCAAGTCCGCCTCCGGCGCGCTGGAAATTGTGCCTTGGGTGCGCGTGGTCAATCTCGCCCGGGCGCTTGAAGACATCGCCGAGGCTGGATATTGGCGGATCGGGCTGGATGCAGAGGCGCCCATGACGCTGGCGGAGGCGCTGCCCGCCGGGCCGGTCGCGCTGGTGCTGGGCAGCGAAGGCGAGGGGCTGCGCCGCAACATCGGCGAGCATTGCGATGCCAAGGCGCGCCTCCCGATCGGCAGCGCGATAGAAAGCCTCAACGTGTCGAATGCTGCGGCGATCGCGCTTTATGCGGTGGCTATCAGGAGCGCCGGGGGAAATTAGCGCCGTGCCGATTGGTGATTTCGACCGCCGGGTGCCGCTGCGGTAACTCGGCTGGCGCGCTGAATACAGATGCGCAAATCGAAACGCCGCGCCTGCCCGAAGGCTAGCGCGGCATGATCGAGAGTGCGGGCTGTCAGGCGAATCCTGCCTGACGGCGGATCAGTTGACGGCGTCTTTCAGACCCTTGCCGGCCTTGAACTTGGGCTGGGTCGAGGCCTTGATCGTCATCGGCTCGCCAGTGCGGGGATTGCGGCCAGTGGACGCCTTGCGCTTGGCGACAGAGAATGTGCCGAAACCGATGAGGCGGACTTCGTCGCCCTTCTTAAGCGCACGCGAGATCGCATCGAATACGCCTTCGACCGCCTTGGTCGCATCGCTGCGGGTGAGACCGCTGGTATCCGCAACCGCACCGATCAGATCGTTTTTGTTCATCTAGGAAACCCCCTTGCATATGTGAATGAAATAGGATTGTCGGCATGGCCTCAATCGCGGCGGAATTGAGCGAGTTTTGGCGGTGCTGTCAAAGCGAAACGTGAGAAATCGGCGTAGGTTATGCACCAAATTCCGCCAATTCCGACGAAACGTTGATTTGTGCGCCGAATCGTTGCCGATTCTCATTCAACCCGCCCGCCAAATTGACCCCCGATTCGCTGCGTTGCAGCGGAAAACCTGGCCGCGCACTGTGCGCCGCGAAGCCGTTATGCAGCGACCCCGCCTGTCTGACCGGGTTAATGCGCAGTAGGTGCCGACGACGGGTTGCCCTGGGGCGGGGCCACCGCATGGCTCGCCAACTCGTCCGCTTCAGTCCATTCCACCGCCTCGACCGGTTGGACCAAGGCGATGGCCAGCACCTCATCGACGTGGGATACGGGAATGATTTCCAGGCTTTCCTGGATATTGGCCGGGATTTCGGCAAGGTCCTTGCGATTTTCTTCGGGGATCAGCACCGTCTTGATGCCGCCGCGCAGGGCCGCCAGCAGCTTTTCCTTGAGCCCGCCGATCGCCAGAACCCGCCCGCGCAAGGTTACCTCGCCGGTCATCGCGATATCGGCGCGAACCGCTATTCCGGTAAGCGTGGAGACCATCGCCGTTACCATGCCGACACCGGCGCTCGGTCCATCCTTGGGCACCGCACCCTCCGGCAAATGGATATGCAGATCCTTATGCTGGAAGATCGACGGCTTTATCCCATAGGCAGGCGCCCTCGCCTTGACGAAGCTGAACGCCATTTGCACGCCTTCGCTCATTACCTCGCCGAGCTTGCCCGTGGTCCGCGCCGCGCCCTTGCCTGGCACAGTGACGCATTCGATCGTCAGCAGCTCGCCGCCGACCTCGGTCCAGGCCAGGCCGGTAACCGCACCAACCTGATTCTCCTCGTCCGACACACCATGGCGGAACTTGCGCACCCCGGCGAACTCGCCCAGGTTCTCGGGGGTTACGGTCACGCTCTCGACCTTGCCTTCCAGGATCTGGCGCAAGCTCTTGCGCGCCAGCCGCGCGATCTCGCGCTCGAGCGTGCGGACCCCGGCCTCGCGGGTGTAAAACCGGATGAGGTCGCGCAAGCCCTCGTTAGTGAGAAAGAATTCGCCTTTCTTGAGGCCGTGCGCTTCGACTTGCTTGGCAATCAGATGGCGCTCGGCGATCTCGACCTTTTCGTCTTCGGTATAGCCTTCCAGCCGGATCAGTTCCATCCGGTCGAGCAACGCCTGCGGGAGATTCAGGCTGTTGGCGGTGCAGACGAACATGACGTCGCTAAGGTCGAAGTCGAGTTCAAGGTAATGATCCTGGAACTTTGAATTCTGCTCGGGATCAAGCACTTCAAGCAGCGCCGAAGCGGGATCGCCGCGAAAATCCTGGCCGAGCTTGTCGATTTCGTCGAGCAGGAACAACGGGTTCGAGGTGCCGGCCTTGCGCAGATTGGTCACGATCTTGCCCGGCAAGGAACCGATATAGGTGCGCCGATGCCCGCGAATTTCGGCCTCGTCGCGCACTCCGCCCAATGATTGGCGCACGAATTCTCGCCCCGTCGCCCGGGCGATAGACTTGCCCAGCGAGGTCTTGCCGACGCCCGGAGGTCCGACGAGGCACAGGATCGGCCCCTTGAGCTTATTGGTGCGCGCCTGCACCGCGAGATATTCGACGATGCGGTCCTTGACCTTCTCAAGCGCATAATGATCGTCGTCGAGGATTTTCTGCGCCGCGGCGATATCCTTCTTGAGCTTCGACTTCTTGCCCCAGGGCAGGCCGAGCAGAACATCGAGATAGTTGCGGATCACCGTCGCTTCGGCGCTCATTGGCTGCATTGTCTTGAGCTTCTTGAGCTCGGTCGTCGCCTTGGTGCGAGCTTCCTTCGACAGTTTGAGCGTGTCGATTTTCTGCTGGAGCTCGGCGATCTCATTGGCTTCCTCGCCCTCGCCGCCGAGTTCGGACTGGATCGCCTTGATCTGCTCGTTCAGATAATATTCGCGCTGCGTCTTCTCCATCTGGCGCTTGACCCGGCCGCGGATCTTGCGCTCGACCTGAAGCACGCCGAGCTCGCCTTCCATGAAGCTGTAGACCATCTCCAGCCGCTTATGCGGATCGGTCTCGGTCAGCAGCGACTGCTTGTCGGCCACCTTGGCGGTAAGCTGCGCGGCGACGGCATCGGCGAGCTGCGAGGCATCGTCGATATCGCCGAGCTGGTCGCCGGCTTCCTGGGACAACTTCTTGTTAAGCTTGCTGTATTCGCCAAACTGCTCGACAACACTGCGCATCATCGCCGAAACCTCGGTGCCCGCAGCTGAAACCGGCTCTACCCGCTCGACCTGGCCGACGAGCATGGCGCCGTCCTCGTGGACGGACTGCAGCACCGCACGCTCATGGCCTTCAACCAGCACCCGCACGGTGCCATCGGGCAGCTTGAGCAATTGCAGTACCGAGGCGATCACGCCCGTGTCGTACAGATCGTCGCGGTCCGGATCGTCGCAGCCAGGATCGAGCTGGGCGAGCAGGAAAATCTCCTTCTCGCCAGTCATCGCCGCTTCGAGCGCCGCGACCGATTTTTCGCGGCCAACAAACAGCGGCACGACCATGGAAGGAAATACCACGATATCGCGCAAGGGGAGCAGCGGAAGGCGTTTCAAGTTCACATCCATTCATTTTTCGCGCGCCAAGGCGCTTGGCAGATCGTACCCGCCAGACGTGAAGAATATGGGGCCGCTTTTCCAGTGACGCAATGCCGCACTGGCGCGGGGCTGTGGAATGGAGCGTCCCCCGAGGCCCGGTACGGCCTATTCCAATACCCGATGATCGCTCAGAACGGCAGCTTGAAACCTGCGGGAAGGCCCATTCCTTGCTGAACCCGCGCCATTTCCTCGCCCGCCACCTGGTCAGCCTTGACCCGCGCATCGTTGAACGCGGCGGCCACCAGATCTTCCAGGATCGGCTTTTCCGACAGCTGCATCAGGCTGTCGTCGAGGCTGACGCCGATCACGCGGCCCTTGGCGGAGCAGCGGATTTTGACCAGCCCTCCGCCCGATACGCCTTCGACTTCCATGCCGTCGAGCTTTGCCTGGCTCTCGGTCATCTGCTTCTGGATGGATTCGGCCGCCTGCTGCGCGGCCTGCAACATCTCTTCCATCGATTTCATGCGTTGCGGCTCCAATTGCGTTCGCCCCGGCCTAGCGGGACAACGTCTTCTTCATTGACAAGTTCCGCGCCCGGGAAGGCGGAAAATGCTGCCTCGACCAGCGGATCGCGGCGCAAGGCGGCGGCTTCGGCCTGCTGGCGGGCCTCGCTCAACTCGCGCAGCGAGGGCGCGCCCTCGCCGGGCGCTAATTCGACCAGCCAGCGCTCGCCGGTTGCTTTCAACAGCCCGTCGCGAATTTCCGGCGAGGGGTCGCCGGCATAGCCGGGCGTGAGACTAAAGCGCAGTTCACCGTGCGACAGCGCCGCCACCCTGACCCAGTCGCGCATGATCTGGGCGGTTAGCAGCTGCCCCGCCCGGTCGACCGCCTCCACCAGCGCCTCCCACGGCGGCGCGGCTGGTGATGGCGGGGCGACCGGAGACGCGTTTGCCGAAGACGTTCCGGCAGGAACCGGCCGGGAGGCGAGCTCCTCCAGTCGCCTCACCAGATTGCCGGGATCGGGCATGTCGGCGGCGTGCATCACCCGCAGCAGCGCCATCTGCGCCGATACCAGCGGATCGGGCGCGCTGCGCACTTCGTCAAAGCCCTTAAGCAGCAGCTGCCACAGCCGGTGCAGTTGCCCGGCCGAAAGCGACTTCGCCCAGCCCTCGATCGTCGTGCGCTCCTCGGCGGAGGCGGCATCGATGTCACCCTGCCCGAGCTGCGCGACGGTGACCCGGTGGGTCAGTTCCATCGCCCCCCGCAGCAGCGCCAGCGGTTCTATCCCCAGCGCGAACTGATGCGCGACAAGATCGAGCAGCGCGCGCCCGTCTCCGGCCAGCAGCGCGGCGAACAGGGCGCGCTGAATGCCTTTGTCCGCCAGGCCGAGCATTTCCTGCACTTGCGCCGCGGTCACCCGCCCATCCCCGCCGCGATCGGCCGTTCCCAAATCCGAATGCGCAATTGCCTGGTCGAGGATTGACAGGCCGTCGCGGACCGACCCTTCCGCGGCTGCCGCGATCATCGCCAGCGCCTCGGCTTCCGCCTCGACGGCTTCGGCCTTGCAGATGCCGGCGAAATGCGCGGCCAGCATCGGCGCGGCGATCCGCCGCAAGTCGAAGCGCTGGCAGCGCGAGAGCACGGTCACCGGCAGCTTGTCCGCCTCCGTGGTGGCGAACAGGAACTTCACATGCGGCGGCGG
>JANMCD010000105.1:0-1971 GCA_031360905.1 Novosphingobium sp. | reverse complement strand
GGAAGTCCGCAGCCCGCGCCGGATCATGCGTCTCGCGCCACAGCCAGACGAGCGCCAGCATGCTCACCAGCGGCAGCGAGGCGATCAGTCCGCCCCAGCCGGGATTGCGCCGCGCCACCTCGGACGCCGCTGCAATTAGCGCGCCGGAAACAAGCGCCTTGATCGCCAGTTGCAGCCACATGTCAGGGACAGCCGCGCCGCGCCATCAAGGCTCGACGTTTACAGAAAAGATGGTCCTCCAGAGTGGCTGGCATCGATCCGGCTCCCTTCGCCACAGGAGCCGCGTCCGGCTCTGATGTTGCTGGCTGTTTCATGGAAATATCCAAGTGCCATGTGGCGACGCAAGTCAATGCCGGTTGCGAGTCGGATGCGCTTTTGGATGCGAGCGGGCGTCGTCCCGGATTTGCTTTCGTCGGCGCGCTCAGGCGGTCTTGGCGACCGGGTTGCTCTGCGGTAGAGTTGGCCGCGATATGACCGATGCGCACTATCTTGCCGGACGGCTGCTGCTGGCCATGCCGGGCATGGGCGACCCGCGTTTCGACCACGCCGCGATCGCAATGTGCGTGCATGACGAGAACGGGGCCTTCGGCATCGGCATCAGCCACCTGCGCACCGGGATCACAGTTCACGGGCTGCTCAAGGAACTCGATATCCCGCCGGGCGTTGGGCCCGATGGTCCGGTCCATCATGGCGGACCGGTCGAGCCGGGGCGGGGCTTCATCCTGCATTCCTCCGACTGGTCGGGGGAGGGGACGCTGGAAGTGGAACCGCTTTGCGCGGTCTCGGCCTCGCTCGATATTCTCCGCGCCATTGCCGAAGGCCGGGGTCCGCGCCACTGGCTGATTGCGCTGGGTTATGCCGGTTGGGGCCCCGGCCAGCTCGAAAATGAGATGCGGCATCACGGCTGGTTTGCCGCGGAGGGCAGGAGCGACATTCTGTTCGGATCGCCTGCCGAGGCGCGCTGGGTGGCGAGCTGGCGGGCTGAGGGCATCGATCCAGCGCTGCTGGCGAGCGAAACCGGCAGAGCCTGATGCGGGCAGCGCGGTCTCGCGATGCGGCGAAATCGCTTTACCCGAGCGGCTATAACAAGCCGGTTGATGAGAATACCACGCCCGGCCCGCCCCGGGTCACAGGACCCCGCCCGCCACGCCGGTTCAGGCCGGGCGGAACAGCATGGCGTCGCCGTTCATGCAATAGCGCTTGCCGGTCGGCTTCGGCCCGTCATTGAACACATGGCCGAGATGCCCGCCGCAACGCGCGCAAAGCACTTCGGTGCGCGGAATGCCGACGTCCCAGTCGGTCGCAGTGGCGATCGCGCCGGGCAATGGCCGCCAGAAGCTCGGCCAGCCGGTGCCGCTCTCGAATTTGGTGTCGGAAGAATAAAGCGGATTGCTGTCGGCGGCGCAGACGAAAGTGCCCTTGCGGTGCTCGCGGTTCAGCGGCGAGGTGCCTGGCCGCTCAGTGCCCTTCTGGCGCAGGATGGCGAATTGCTCCGAGGTCAGTCGCCGCCGCCATTCGGCTTGGCTATAGCGGACGGGGAATGGCTTCGCCTCGGCAGGGCCGCTGCCGCAACCGGCCATCAACGGTAGCGCCGCACTGGCGCCGAGCCAGGCGAGAAAGCTGCGGCGGGGCAGGGACGAATGCGGCAATGACAATACCTTCCGGAACAGACTGAAACGCCCTGTCCGGAAAGATCGGGATTGCCTCGGCAAATTCAATGGGCGGGTGGCAGGGCCTTGCGCCGGGCAAACCAGCGCCCTTTGGGCCGGCCGTTTCCCGCCGACCCCGATTGCATCACCACGGTGCGGAACAGCCGCGCGCCAGTCCGGATAATCAGCCCGATGCACAGCACCTGCCAGGCGAAGGCGGCGGCATGCGGCAACAGCGCGGGGTCCTGCGCCGCGCGCGCCATCATCGCATAGGGCGAGCTGAACGGGACGATGATGGCGATCATCTCGTACATGCTGCCCG
>JANMCD010000102.1:0-5456 GCA_031360905.1 Novosphingobium sp. | reverse complement strand
TTCAGCCATTGGCCGCTCACCAGGGCGATGCGCTGGCAAGTACGAAACGCCGGCATGGCCGCCAACGACCGGTTCTTCGGCAAGACCGATAATGGCGCGATCGACGAAAAGCTGCTGCTCCGCCTTGTCGCGAAGCTTCCCTCCGGCGTGACTGAACTCGGCCTCCATCCCTCAACGGTCAACTGGCACGGCCCCCACGCCCCGCCCGCCGATTGGCAAGTGGCGCAGGAACTGACGGCGCTGACCAGCCCCGCCTTGAGGGCCGCGATCGACGAACACGGCGTCACTCTAAGCCGCTGGGCGGACCTGGCATGAGCAGGGGCGCTGTTTCGCCGCGCCGCAGTTCGCGACTGCTGTGGCTGCTGGTGGCGGCAGTGCTGCTCGGATTGTTTCTGGGCTCGGGCGAAATTAGGCACTTGCTCGCCGATGCCCTGTCCCAGGTGACGCCGCTGGCGGTGCTGGCGACGCTGCCGGGCCAGATCGCCGCCACGCTGCTCTGCGCCGCCGCGCTGCACGCCTTGCGTCCGGGGGTAAGCTATTTGGCGAGCCTCGCCGCCCGGTTGCTGCGCGATGCGGGGGACAACCTGCTCTTTTTTCTCCCCGGCCTCGGCGAGGTGATCGGCGCGCGCGCGCTGGTGCTGGCGGGGGGTCAGACGCGGGCGGCGGTGAGCGCCAGCGCGCTAGACAAATTCGCCGAAACCGCCGCGCAGGTGCCCTATATCTTGCTCGCCGGCTGGTTGCTGTGGCGCGGCCGGGAGGCGCCAATCAGCCTGCCGGGAGTCTCCACAGCCGCCGCCATTGCAGGCGTGGCTGCGGGGCTCGCTCTGCTTTGGGCTGGCTGGCGGCGGTTCGGTGCCCGCTCACGCCTCAGCATCCGCCTGCGCGAGGAATGGCAAAAGCTTGCCGCCGAGGCTCACCAGCAGAAATCCGGGCTTCCGCGCTCGATCCTGCTGCACTTCCTCGCCTGGATGCTGGGCGGCTTGCAAATCTGGATGGCGGCGCAGGCGCTGGGCTTCGAGCTCACCCTGTTCGAGGCAGTCGCTCTGGAAAGCGCCGCCTACGCCGGCCGGGCGATCTTCTTCTTCATTCCCGCCGGTCTGGTGACCCAGGAAGCCGGGCTGATTGCCGCCGGACTGGTTTTCGGCCTCAACCCGGCGCAATCGCTGACGCTCGGGCTGGTGCTGCGGCTGCGCGATGTCGTGACCGGAGCCGCGCTGCTGCTGTGGCCGCTGATGGAATGGCGCAGCCGAAACAACTCATTGAGCGAGGGGTAAAGGCACCTCGGACGAAGCCTTTGCAGGCGTCGCCGTCTCGCCAGCAGCAGGATCGTCCAGCGGATCGTCGAACTCGATCGGCGGCGGTGCATTGCCGTCGCCTTTGGCTTTCAGGCTGGCGATCTCGCCAGCGCGGTCTTGCAGGAAGCTGGACCGCAGCGCGGCATAAGGGTCGACCGAATCCGCCGTCAGCGCCTTGAGCTCGGCGTCGTTCTCGGCGCGCCTGTCGAGCCCGTCGAGCACGGTGATGACCGTGCCGAGCTTGCTCGTATCCGCCTTTCCGGTGGCAACTTGGTCGCTATTTCGATTGGGACGTAAAATCACGTCAACCAGCCGCCCGTGGTACTGCCCGTCGCCAAAACTCCCGGCGTAATCGCGCAGCGTCGTCGGGCCCAGCACGGGCAAGTAGAGATAGACCAGCGGCCCGACGCCGTAATAGCCCAGTGTGTTGCCGAAGTTGTTGGGGTGGTGCGGGATTTTGAACGGTTTGCGCTTGGCGAGATCGAACAGCCCGCCCACCCCGATCAGGGTGTTGACCAGGAACCGGCCGAGGGTGTGGATCGCGCGGTCGGGGCGGATTTGGAGCAGGTCGTTTACGAAGACGATCGGTTCAAACATGTTCGATAACACGTTGCGCAAGCCGTCGCGGGCCGGCTTCGGCACTACCGTCTTGTACACCATCGCCGCGGGCCGGAGGATGAAGCGGTCGATTGGCTGGGTGATCGCATAGAAAATGCGGTTCACGAATTCAAGCGGATCGGAAAAGGACTTAAGCGCGACCAGCTCGCGCGGGGCGGCCGGAGTGACGGGCGCGGCTTCGACAAGAGCCGGGATGGTGCTGGCCGTTTCCGCCGCGGGGACGGGCTGTTCGGGAGCCGGGTCAGCAAGCTGCGCCGCTTCGATCTGGTCCACTTCAAGCTCAGCGGGCGGGGCGGGCGTCTCAGGGGGTAGGGGCGCTTGCGGCTCGGGTAGCAGGCTGGACTGCCCGAATGCCGGCGCGGGCAACTGTTCCGCCGGGATAGCGGCCGTCAATCCAGCGATAACGAAATGCGCGGCGAGCATGGCTCAGGCAGCGGCCCGGATTGGAGCGGCTGCCGTCATGCAGCTTCCTTGCGGCGGCGCAGGAAGTCGAAGAATTCGACACCTTCGCGCAGGCGGCGCTTCATCATGTCCCAGTCGCGCAACATCTCGTTCACGATCGAGCCTATCTTGCGCGGGCGGAAGTAGAAGCGCTTGTAAAACTCCTCGACCTTGTCGAAAATAACCGAGGCGGGAAGGTGCGGGTAGGAAAGCTGGGCGATCTGGTTGCCGCCGTCATCGAGCAGATGATCGGCGGCGTCGAACCAGTTGTTTTCGGTCGCCTGCTTGAACAGGAATGTGCCGGGATAGGGCGCGGCAAGGCTCACCTGGATGGTGTGCGGGTCGATATCCTTGGCGTAGTTGATCGTCTCCTCGATCGTCTCCAGCGTCTCGCCGGGCAGGCCAAGAATGAAGGTGCCGTGGATGACGATGCCGAGCTCGTGGCAGTCCTTGGTGAACTGCCGCGCGACGTCGGTGCGCAGGCCTTTCTTGATGTTGTGCAGGATCTGCTGGTTGCCGCTCTCGTAACCCACCAGCAGCAGGCGGCAGCCGCCCGCCTTCATCGCCTTGAGCGTTTCATAAGGCACATTGGCCTTGGCGTTGCAGCTCCACGAAACGCCGAAGCCGGGCGTGCCGAAGCCGAGCTTGGCCATTTCGCCTGACAGTTCCGCGATCCGCTCGCGCGCGTCGGTCAGCGTGTCGTCGTCGAAGAAGATTTCCTTCACTTGCGGCATTTCGCGCAGGATGTACTGGATTTCCTCTATCACCTTGGGGATCGAGCGGGTGCGGTAATTGTGGCCGCCGACGGTCTGCGGCCACAGGCAGAAGGTGCAGCGGCTCTTGCAACCGCGCCCGGTGTAGAAGCTGACATAGGGGTGCTTGAGGTAACCGCCGAAATATTTTTCGATGGTGAGGTCGCGCTTGTAGATCGGCGAGACCATCGGCAGGTCGTCCATGTTCTCGATTACCGCGCGGTCGGGATTGTGGACAACACCGCCACCCGGCGCGCGGAAGGATATGCCCTGCACCTCGGCCAACGCCATGCCGTTTGCGACATCGACAATGGTATAGTCGAACTCGTTGCGGCAGACGAAATCGATGGCGTGGCTCGCCTTCAGCGACTTCTCCGGCTCGACCGCGACCTTGGCCCCGATGAATCCGATCATCGCCTGCGGGTTGCGCGCTTTGATCAGCTCGGCGGTGCGCACGTCCTGGCCGAAGCTGGGCGTCGAGGTGTGAAGGATGACGAGCTCCTTGTCGTCCACCTCATGGGCGATGTCGTCCCAGCTGAGATCATGCGCCGGCGCGTCGATCAGCTTGGAGCCTTCGACCATCGCGGCGGGCTGGGCGAGCCAGGTTGGATACCAGAAGCTCTTGACCTCGCGCTTCATCTGGTAGCGCGCGCCGGCCCCCCCGTCATAGCCGTCAAAGGAGGGAGCTTGGAGAAAAAGCGTGCGTTTCATGACGATTCCGTAGCCGAAGGGGTGAAGTCCGCGATGCGGCCGCGGGGCGCCATTGTAAGCCGGCTGCCGCGCCAATCAATCGTCCGTGCCGCCAGACTCGCAACAAATACGGCAAATTCCAGGCAATCGGCAAGCGGGAGCAGCACGAGGGGTGTGCGGGAGGTGCCGGTTATGCGGTCGACGCGGCGGGCCAGCCAACCCCGCACGCCGAGCGCACTCGCTACCAGAGCAAGGCCGATCAGCGGCTGGAACGGCGTCGTCAGAAGGGCAAAGGCCAGCGCATGGGTCACGCCCGAGCCGGCGTGGCGCTTTGGCGCAACGCTACGGATCGTCACCGACCAACGCAGATGATGGCGCCATAACTCGGCGAAGCTTCGGTCGGCGCAGGCGTGGATGAGCAGCATCGGCGGCACCGCCACTTTCAGCTGCCGTGTCGCCAGCCCTTCGCCAATGGCATAATCGTCGGCCAGATGATCGGCGAAGCGGGCGAAGCCGCCGATGGCCTCAAGGGTTTCGCGGCGGATGGCGATCGTCGAGCCCATGCAGGGCTGGGCGATATTGGTCGAAAGCGCCATCACCATGTTGGGCAGCGCGGTATAGCTGATCGCCGCCGCGCCGATCGCCGACCAGAGCCCGGCATCGCCGCGCCCGGCATACAGGCAAGTGACCGCGCCAACGCCCGGCTGGTCAAGCGCTGCGAGCAGCTTGGCGAGATAGTTTGGCCCCACTGCCATATCGCTGTCGGATAGCACGAGAACGTCATGAGCCGCTGCCGGCATCATCGCCATCAAATTGCCGATCTTGCCATTGGCCCCGCACCCGCGCGGGCCGGTGGTCAGGACGATGGCGGCCTGCGGATCGAGACGTCGCAGTTCCTCAACTGCCGCGGCGGCTGGATCGTCCGCATCGCCGACCCCGCAAACCATCTGAATTGGTCCGGCGTAATTCTGGGCGAGAAAGCTGGCGAGATTTTCGGTCAATCTCGGCTCAGCACCGCAAAGCGGCTTGAGGATGGTGACCGGCTCGATTCCCGATCCAAGGGGAGCCGGCCGTGCAAAAAAGCGCTTCAACGCAGCAAGCGCGATAAGCTGATAGGCGATTCCGATCACCGCCAGCGCCGCAAATATGTACCCGATCCAGCCACTCGAAGTCATCGCCGCGCCCTTACACGTCTTTCGCCTCCCCGTAAAATCTTCTAGGGAGCCTCGCGTGAGCGGGGATCTGACTGTGGTGACCGGTGTGGCCGGCTTTGTCGGCTCGGCCGTGGCGCATGCGCTGGCGGCGAGCGGGCGGCGCCTGCGCGGGGTGGTGCGCGCGTCCAGCGTCCGGACCAATCTTGCCGATTTCCCCGGCGAACTGGTTGAAGCCGATTTGCGCGATGCCGCCAGCGCAGTGCGCGCCGTGGCCGGGGCGGGCGAGCTGTTCCATGTCGCCGCCGACTACCGCGTCTGGGCCCGCGATCCCGAGGATATCGTCCGTAACAATCTCACCATGACCGGTGCGGTCATGCAAGCTGCGCTGAGCGCAGGGGTGCGGCGCATCGTCTACACCAGCAGCGTCGCCACGCTGTTGCCCGACCCCGCCGGCGCCTCCGACGAGACTCGCCCCGCCCGGCCCGAGCAGGCGACCGGCGCTTACA
>JANMCD010000039.1:0-7322 GCA_031360905.1 Novosphingobium sp. | reverse complement strand
CTATCGCAATTGGACTGAACGCAAGCAGTGATTGCGCTGGACACAAATGTCGCGGTTCGACTGATCGTCCGGGATGACCCCAAGCAGCTGCAAGCAGCAAAAATGCTGCTCAAGGAAGAATGCTTCATTGGCTGGACAGTGCTGCTTGAGCTGGGATGGGTACTGGACGCCATTTATGGGCTGAACCGCGATGAAATCGTCGCGGGAATTGCCGGGCTGCTCGACATGGAAACCGTTACTGTCCCCAATGAATTGGCTGTTCGCTGGGCCCTGGAACGGTTTGCCGAAGGTGCTGACTACGCCGACATGATCCATCTCGCTGCCTGCGACCGTTCAACTGAATTCTTTGCGACATTTGAGAAGAAGCTCGCCCGAAAGGCCGGTCCGGACTCGCCAGCCAGTGTTCGAACCTTGCGGGCATGACAGAATTTGAAAACTTGCGCGCCGAATTTGTTGCCGGCGCGGTTCAGCTATTCAGCTTGCTTCACGGGGAATGGAACGGATGAACGACACGCTGTTCCAGGCCGGGGCACTCATCATCCCGCTCATCCTCGCGATCGTGTTTCACGAGGTGGCGCATGGCTGGGTGGCGAAATTGCTCGGCGATCCGACAGCGCAGGAACAAAAGCGGCTCAGCCTCAATCCGCTCCGCCATGTCGATCCGATCGGCACGGTAATCCTGCCGGGCCTGCTGGCGCTGGCCAAGGGGCCGGTGTTCGGCTGGGCCAAGCCGGTGCCGGTCGACAAGAGGCGCCTGCGCAATCCGCGCAGCGGGATGATGCTGGTGGCGGCGGCGGGGCCTGGCAGCAACCTTATCCTCGCCGGCATCGGCGCGGTGCTGTTGGGCCTGTTGCTGCGCTATTACACCGGCGGCGAAGAGCCATCGTTGGCAATCCGGTTCCTGGTTGCCAATCTGATGAATTTCCTGACGATCAACCTGTTCCTGGCGCTGTTCAACCTGCTGCCGATCCCGCCGTTCGACGGCTCGCACATTGTCGAAGGACTGCTCCCGCCCAAAGCGGCGCAGGCTTATGCGCGGCTGCACCGATTCGGCTTTCTGCTGATATTCCTGCTGCTGATCGTGCTGCCCTGGCTGGTTCCCGCGTTCAATCCGGTCGCCTGGATTTTGCTCCCGCCGGTCGAGTGGCTGGCGCAGCATTATATTGCGCTGGCGACGGTGATTGCCGGGCGCTGACGTGAAACAGCCCCTGCATGGCTGGCTGATTCTCGACAAGCCCATCGGGCTCGGCTCGACCCAGGCGGTCGGCGCGGTGAAGCGCAATCTGCGCGAGGCCGGTTACGCCAAGGTCAAGGTCGGCCACGGCGGCACGCTCGATCCACTGGCGAGCGGGGTGCTGCCGATTGCGCTGGGCGAGGCGACCAAACTGGCCGGGCGATTGCTCGATGCCAGCAAAGAGTACGCCTTTACCGTGGTATTCGGGGCGGAGACGGATACACTGGACCTTGAGGGTAAAGTCGTGGCGGAAAGTGCGGCGCGGCCATCGCTGGCGCAGTTGCAGGCGGTGCTTGGGCAATTCACCGGCCAGATCGAGCAAGTGCCTCCGGCCTATTCGGCGCTGATGGTCGATGGGCAAAGGGCCTATAACCGGGCGCGGGCGGGAGAGACGGTGGAGCTCAAGCCGCGGACGGTGAATGTGCATTCGCTGCTGATCAATTCCTCTTCGAGATTGCTCGGGGAGGAATTGGCGGAAATCACGCTCACCGCCCACGTCTCCAAAGGCACCTATATCCGCAGCCTCGCCCGCGACATCGCCCGTGCGCTTGGCACTTGCGGCCATGTCTCCATGCTGCGCCGCCTGCGCGCCGGGCCGTTCGGCTTGCCACAGGCGATTTCGCTGGACAAATTGAACCAGGTCGGCAAGGGCGCGGCGCTTGAGAACGTGATCTTGCCGCTGGAGGCAGGGCTGGACGACATCCCGGCTCTAGACCTCGGCCCGGAACAGGCAAGCATGGTCCGTCAGGGCCGGGTTCTGACCGGGCTGGCCTTACACGATGGGCTTTACTGGGCGCGGGCAGGGCAAGTCCCCCTCGCGCTCATCGAGCTTTCGGGCGGCGACGCCCGGGTCGTGCGGGGCTTCAACCTTCCCGATGTCGCGGAGTAAACACATGTCGGTAACCGCCGAAAAGAAACAGGAAATCATCAGCGACAATGGTCGCGGCAAGGGTGACACCGGTTCGCCTGAAGTTCAGGTCGCGATCCTCACCAGCCGCATCAATACGCTGCAAGGTCACTTCAAGACGCACGCCAAGGACAACCATTCGCGCCGGGGGCTGCTGATGATGGTCAACAAGCGCCGCACCCTGCTCGATTATCTCAAGCGCCAGAATGTCGATCGCTATAACGCGCTGATCGCAAAGCTTGGGCTTCGTAAATAATCACGCGAATGCGTTCCCGCCAAAATCCAAAATGGGGCGGGCCGCTATTTCGCATTGGGGCCAGGCTCCGCAATTCGGCAGAGCTCAGCCAATGGGGCGGTACAATGCCCCGCACCGGACCGGGACGGATTGACCCCGGCAGCAAATCCCGCAGCGCAATCGGGCCTGCGGGCTGAAGGAAATTACCATGTTCGACGTAAAAACCGTATCGCTGGAATGGGGCGGAAAGACCCTCACTCTGGAAACCGGCCGCATAGCCCGTCAGGCTGACGGCGCGGTCCTTGCCACCTATGGCGAGACTGTCGTTCTTTGCGCGGTTACTGCCGCCAAGAGCGTCAAGGAAGGGCAGGATTTCTTCCCGCTCACCGTCCATTATCAGGAAAAATTCTTCGCCGCCGGACGCATTCCGGGCGGCTTTTTCAAGCGTGAACGCGGCGCCACTGAGAAAGAAACGCTGGTCTCCCGCCTGATCGACCGTCCGGTCCGCCCGCTGTTCCCCGAGGGCTTCTACAACGAGATCAACGTCATCGCCCATGTTCTGAGCTATGACGGTGAGACCGAGCCGGATGTGCTGGCGATGATCGCCGCCTCTGCCGCGCTGACCATCTCGGGCTTGCCATTCATGGGCCCGATCGGCGCTGCCCGCGTCGGCTATGTCGATGGCGAATATGTGCTCAACCCGAAGCAGGAAGACGCCGCCGCCGGCGCGCTCGACCTGGTGGTCGCCGCCACCGGCAATGCCGTGATGATGGTCGAATCGCAGGCCCGCGAACTTTCCGAGGAAATCATGCTCGGGGGTGTCATCTTCGCGCATGACGAGATCAAGAAGGTGGTCAACGCGATCATCGATCTGGCCGAAAAAGCCGCCAAGGATCCTTGGGTCATCGACGTGTCGGACAATACCGCCGACATTAAGATGAGGCTGAAGGATCTGGTCGGAAAGGACATCGCCGCCGCCTACAAGCTCACCGACAAATCGGCGCGTTCCAATGCGCTGAACGAAGTGCGGGCCAAAGCCAAGGCTGCATTTGTCAGTGAAAGCGGCCAGACGCAGATGGCGGCAGGCAAAGTCGTCAAGAAGCTCGAAGGCGAGATCGTGCGTGGCGCCGTCCTCAAGGACGGTAAGCGCATCGACGGGCGCAAGACCACCCAGGTCCGTCCCATCGAGGCGATCGTCGGATTCCTGCCGCGCACGCACGGCTCCTCGCTGTTCACCCGTGGTGAAACTCAGGCGATCTGCACCACGACGCTGGGCACCCGCGAAAGCGAGCAGATGATCGACGGGCTGGAAGGGCTGACCTATTCCAACTTCATGCTGCACTATAACTTCCCGCCGTATTCGGTTGGCGAAGTTGGGCGTTTCGGCGCTCCCAGCCGGCGTGATACCGGTCATGGCAAGCTCGCCTGGCGGGCGCTACAGGCAGTGCTGCCGACCAAGGAAGAGTTCCCCTACACCATTCGCGTGGTCTCTGACATCACCGAGTCAAACGGCTCCTCGTCGATGGCGACGGTCTGCGGCGGCTCGCTGTCGATGATGGACGCGGGCGTGCCGATCAAGCGGCCGGTTTCGGGCATCGCCATGGGGCTTATCCTCGAAGGCGACGATTTCACCGTGCTGTCCGACATCCTGGGTGACGAGGATCACCTCGGCGATATGGACTTCAAGGTAGCCGGCACCTCCGAAGGCATCACCACGATGCAGATGGACATCAAGGTGGCCGGTATAACCAGGGAAATCTTCGAGGCTGCGCTGCATCAGGCCAAGGATGGCCGCGCGCATATCCTCGACGAGATGTCCAAGGCGCTGGGCACGTCGCGTACCGAGCTGTCCGCCCACGCCCCGCGTATCGAGACCATGCAGATCGACAAGGCGAAGATCCGCGAAGTCATCGGCACCGGCGGCAAGGTGATCCGCGAGATCGTCGCCGAAACCGGCGCCAAGGTCGATATCGACGACGAGGGCCTGATCAAGCTCAGCAGCTCCGATCCGGCGCAGATCGAAGCCGCCCGGGCCTGGATCCTCGGCATCGTCGAGGAAGCCGAAGTCGGCAAGATCTACAACGGCAAGGTCGTCAACATCGTCGATTTCGGCGCTTTCGTGAACTTCATGGGCGGCAAGGACGGGCTCGTCCATGTCTCCGAAATGAAGAACGAGCGGGTCGAACGCCCCGGCGATGTCGTGTCCGAAGGCATGGACGTGAAGGTCAAGGTTCTCGAGATCGATCCGCGCGGCAAGGTTCGCCTGTCGATGCGGGTGGTCGATCAGGAGACTGGCGCGGCGCTCGAAGACACCCGTCCGCCGCGTGAAGCGCGCGAGCCGCGCGGCGACCGGCCCGGCGGTGATCGCGGCGATCGCGGTGACCGTCGTCCCAGCGGAAACCGTGATCGCGGCCCGCGCCGGGAAGGCGGCGGCGACCGTGACCGTGGTCCGCGCCGCGAAGGCGGCGACCGTGATCGCGGCCCGCGCCCTGAGCGCCAGGAAGGCAGCACCGAAAGTGTCGGCGGTGGCAACCCCGACCATATGCCGGCGTTCCTGAGGAATGACGACTGAGCGTTGATTATCGGTGACCTGCAGGGCGCGCGAGCGACCGCGTCTCCTGCAGGTCGCAGAACTGCGTTCGAGAAACTGCAATTCCGGGCGTTCGGCTCGAAACGCAAGTGAGGGACACTATAGCCGAAGGCTATATACCCGTCTCACGATTTTAGCCGCAGTTTGCCTAGGCCGCTGCCGCCCGGCCCTCGCCATCCGCAAGTTCGATCCGGTTACGCCCCGCCGCCTTCGCGCAGTAAAGCGCTTCATCCGCCGCCTTGAGCGAATCGCGGTAATTGGCATGGGCAAATACATCGGCGATGCCGCCGGAAAAGGTGATCTTGCCAAACGGGACGTCGGTGGCGCGGTTTACCAGCCGCCGCTCGGCCATAGTCTGGCGGGCGCCGTCGAGCACCGCCCAGGCTTCCTCCAGCGATTTACCACGAAACAGTACGACGAATTCCTCGCCGCCGTGGCGGGCGACGTGGCATTTGTCGCCGGAAATCTTGGCCAGCGTATTCGCCACGACCTTCAGCACCCGGTCTCCGGCTTCGTGGCCATGAGTATCGTTAATCTTCTTGAAATGATCGATGTCGCAAAAGGCGACACTCAGCAATTCGCCGGTTTGACTGGCCGCCGCGAGCTCATTTTGCAGCACGCTGTCAAAGGCGCGGCGGTTGGGCAGTCCCGTGAGATGGTCTTGATCCGCCGAGCGCCGAGCTTCTTCAAGGCTCGATTGTAACGCCCGGGTCTGCATTTCGCTGCGGTTCATTTCCTGTTCGATATGCCGGGTGCGCTCGAGCATTACCCGGGCGATGGTGGCGAGTTCGGAAATGACCACGCCGGCCTTGCTGACCTGCTCCAGCTCGCCGACATGCGCTTCCAGGGCGGAGTTGTATTCGCTGGTGACCGAACGCGCCGCGCTGGTGGTCAGGGTGAATTCCGCGAGGCTCGAATCAAGCTTGGTCATCAGCGCATTGAGCATCGCCGAACCATCTTCGCGGTCGTCGCTGCGGCCTGATTCCTCCAGCCATTCGAGTGTAACCGGCTCGCGCGCGGCGACCCGCCCTTCGATCCGGGCGGAGAGGCGCTGGTCCGCACCGGTAATCGCATCGTGCGCAATCGCCAGCGTATAGGGGCTGACTTTAAGCCGGTGCGTGACGAGAAAGCTGGCGATATCCGTCAGCAGCTGGCGCCGCCGACGCTCTCGCGGATCGAGAGCAACCTCGCCGTCCCTGCACTCCGCTTCGGGGGCGGGCTGGGGCGGCGTAGGGCCGCGCAAGCCTAGCCAGCGGAGAATACCGCGATGCTCACGGGCGAATTGGGGATCGTGTACAGTCATGCTGATGGTTAACGTCGATATGACGCGGTTTTTAAGGCCGGATGAAAAATGGGTCTCGCTGCTTATACCGCGTCCCACGGACAGGGCCGAGGTGAAGAAGGGCTTGGGTAGACCGCTTCAACCCCTCCCACCGGCTCACCGCCAGCGCAGCCGTTCGCGGTCCAGCTGGTCGATGCGGGTCACCCCCATCAGTTTCATGCCGCGCTCGATCTCGTCCTTGAGCAAGGCGATGGCGTGCTCGACCCCGGCCTGCCCGGCGGCGGCAAGGGCATAAAGATACAGCCGCCCGCCCGAGGCGCAGTTCGCCCCCGCAGCCAGCGCCTTGAGGACATGGCTGCCTCGCCGCACCCCGCCGTCGCAGATGATCTCGATCCGGCCGCCGACCGCATCGACAATCTCGGTCAGCTGATCGAACGGCGCGCGGCTGCCATCGAGCTGGCGGCCACCGTGGTTCGAAATCATGATCGCATCGACGCCAATCTCCACGGCACGGCGAGCGTCGGCCACGCTCATCACGCCCTTGAGGCAGAAGGTGCCGCCCCAGTCGTTCCTGATCTGCTCGGCGGTGCGCCAGGTCATCGACTGATCGAGCATGGTGCCGAAATAGCTCTGGATCGAGATTGCTTCGGAACTGCCTTCCTGCACATGGGTGTCGAGGTTTGGCAGGGCGAATTTCTCGCGGAAAAGATAATCGAGCGTCCAGCGCGGTCTGGTCGCATAGCTAAGCATCGAGGCGGCAGTAAAGCGCGGCGGCGAGCTGAAGCCGCTGCGGGCGCAACGTTCGCGCTTGCCGCCGACGATGGTATCGACGGTGAGCGCGATGGCATCGAACTTCGCCGCCTGGCAGCGCTCGATCATGCTGCGGTTGAGCCCCTGGTCCTTGTGGACATAGAGCTGGAACAGCTTGGGGCTGGAAATCAGCGCGGCCACTTCCTCGATGCTAACTGTCGCCAGGCTCGATATGCCGCACCACAAGCCGAACTTCTCGGCGGCGCGGGCGACGGCTCGCTCGCCTTGCCAGTGGAACACCCGCTGCAGCGCGGTGGGGGAAAG
>JANMCD010000012.1:0-1834 GCA_031360905.1 Novosphingobium sp. | reverse complement strand
TCGGCCGCGGGCGCATCGTCGTCGATGAAGGATGACAGCACCTGCACCCGCACCCCCTCCTTCATGGCGAGGCTGACCGAGCGGGTCTGCAACACCTTCGAGCCGACGCTGGCAAGCTCCAACATCTCCTCATAGGTGACGGTCTTGAGCTTGCGCGCCTTGGCGACGATGCGCGGGTCGGTGGTATATACGCCGTCGACGTCCGTATATATGTCGCAGCGGTCGGCATGGACCGCCGCCGCCACTGCCACCGCCGACGTATCGGAGCCGCCGCGGCCGAGCGTGGTAAGCCGCCCGCCATCGGTCACGCCCTGGAAGCCGGGGATTACCGCAATCTCGCCCCCCGCCATCGCCGCGAGCAGCGCCGGCGAATCGATCGTGCCGATGCGCGCCTTGGCATGGGCGTCATCGGTCTGCACCGGCAGCTGCCAGCCGAGCCAGCTGCGCGCCTTGCAGCCCATCGCCTGCAGGGTGAGCGCCAGCAGGCCGGCGGTCACCTGTTCGCCGGCGGCCACGACCACGTCGTATTCCGCCGGATCGTACAGCGCGTTCGCCTCGCGGCAGAAGGTCACCAGCCGGTCGGTCTCGCCGGCCATGGCCGAGACCACCACCGCCACTTCGTGGCCCGCTGCCTGCTGGCGGCGCACGATATTCGCGACGCGGCGGATGCGCTCGGTGCCGGCCATCGACGTGCCGCCGAATTTCATCACGATGCGGGCCAAGGGTAGGCGCTCCTGCGAAACTTGAGACCGAACGCTTGGGTCCGGGCGGCGGTCCTGTTAGGGAGGCGGGATGGCTAATGCAACTATGAGCACAACTATCCGGCCAGCCGAAGCCGCGCATTTCGGCAAGCTCGCGGCCGATTGGTGGAATCCGAAGGGCTCCTCCGCCATGCTCCACCGGCTCAACCCGGTCCGGCTTGGCTATATCCGGCAGGCTATCGAGGCGCATTGGCAGCTGGACCCACGTGCCACGCGGGTGCTGGCGGGCAAGCGCGCGCTCGATGTCGGCTGCGGCGCCGGGCTGCTGTGCGAACCGCTTGTCCGGCTCGGTGCCCAGGTGACGGGCATCGACGCAGCGGCGGAAAACATCGCGGTCGCGCAGGTGCACGCCGCAGCGATGGGGCTCGCCATGGACTATAGGCACGGCGACATTGGCAGGCTCGGCCTCGCCGGCTTTGATCTGGTGACCGCGATGGAAGTGCTGGAGCATGTCGCCAGCAAGGGCGCCTTCCTCGCCGCCCTCGCCGCCGCATTGGCGCCAGACGGCCTGTTGATCCTCTCGACCCCCAACCGCACGGTGCGATCGCGGCTGCTGCTGGTCGAGGGCGCCGAGCGGCTGGGTGCGATCCCGCGCGGCACGCATGATTGGGGCGACTTCATCACGCCCGACGAACTGCGCGAACTGCTGGCGGCTGCGGGTCTGGCGATGGGCGAGCCGCAGGGCATCGGCTGGTCGCCGCTCAAGGGCCTGCATCTCAGCGCCAACCTCGCGCTCAACTATATCGTTACAGCCAGCGCGGCATGAGCGCAATGGCGGACGGCGCGCCGCCCCGCTCCGGGCTGTTTGCCATTACGGTCAAGGCGCTGCTGGCGCTGGCGCTCGTGCTGGCGACCTATCCGCTGGTCCGCGCCTTCTACGGCTTCGAGATCGACTATAACGAAGGCTGGAACGCTTTTTTCCAGCTGCGCGCGATTGCCGGTCAGCCGCTCTATGCCGGCTATTCCCCGCTGTTGTTCAACAACTACCCGCCGCTGTCGTTCTATGTCGTCGGCGCGCTGGGGCACGTGACGGGCGGCCCGGTGCTGGCCGGCCGGCTGCTGTCGCTTGCGGC
>JANMCD010000114.1:0-7251 GCA_031360905.1 Novosphingobium sp. | reverse complement strand
CGAGACATTGGCGGCATGCGTCCCCGCCACCGTATAGTGACTGGCGAGCCAACCCGACGATGCCCCATGACACGATTCGCACCCAACACCGTCCGAGATCAGAAACCTGTCGCCCTGCTGGCCGGACGGGGCCGTCGTGGCATGGCAGCCCAGGCAAGCAGGCGCGGCTGCGGCACTGCCCAGCCCCAGCGTGGCTGCAATCCGCTGGCCCCGCGCCGATCCCAGCACGGCATAGGCGCGGCTATGGGCGCCGCTCTTGTTCGACGGTTCCTGCCAGATGCGCAATTCATCCTGGCGAACGACCTTGCCGTCTCCCTCGGTACGGCCGTGGCAGGTCGATCCGGCGCAGGATGCGACCCCTTCATAGCGCCCGCCCTGGCCCGCCGCGACGGCGGAGGAAAAATACAGCCCAGTGGCGAGAAGCAGCACGATCGGCAATACGAACAGGCGCAGGGTATCGCGGCCCCGCCATCCCTTCCGCCGCATTGCCGCTGCCCGCATCATCGACCGCTCCCTGCTCGCCCTCCGCTATTTCTCAGTAGCCGTAAAGACCCCATCCCAGTCGCCGTCTGGCGGCAGCTGCGCCAGCCTGGCGAGCCGCTCCCGGTAAATAGCATGAACCTTGCCGAGGCCAAACTCTCTCGCGGAATCAGCGCTTTCGTCAAGCCACCGGCCGGCGGTTTCCCAGTCCTTTGTGCGGTAAGCCGCCAGCATCGCGTGATGGGCCGCAGCGAAACGCTGGAATGGCGGATCCTGCGCAAGCTGGTCGTCGCCGAGCAGCGCCGAAATCTCCTCGGGCTGGTCCCGGCCGACCACCCGCACCCGATCGATGACCACCGACGCGAAATCGGGAAGCTGCTGCCGCAGCGCGCTACCGATCGCAATCTCGATGCCATAGAACTTGGTCAGCCCCTCGATCCGCGAGGCGAGGTTCACGGTATCGCCGATCAGCGAGTACGACAGCCGCTGCGCCGAGCCCATATTGCCGACACAGCAGGGCCCGGCATTGAGACCAATGCCGATCTTGACTTCGTTCGGCCAAGGCTCGCCGTCGCGGGCCGGCATCTCGGCGTTGAGCTGGGACAGCCGGTCAAGCATCGCCAATGCCGCCCGCGCCGCGTTTTCATATTGCTGCGGATCGTCGAGCGGCGCGTTCCAGAAGGCCAGGATCGCATCGCCGATGAATTTATCGATGGTCGCCCGCCGGGCCAGCAATATGTCACACATCGGCGTCAGGAAGCTGATCAGAAAGCGAATGATGTCCTTGGGCGGCAGACTTTCCGAAATGCGTGAGAAACCGCGGATATCGCAGAACAGGACGGTCATCTGCCGCTCCTCGCCGCCCAGTTCAAGCTGGCCGGGGTCGGCGGCGATGCGCTTGACCAGTTCCGGCGAGAGGTAGCGGTCAAATGCGCGGTGGATATAGCTGCGTCGCCGCTCCTCGCGGTAATAGGTGTGGACGGTCACCGTGCCGTAGACCGCCAGCACCGCGAGCATCGGATAGGTGGGGTCAAGCAGGAACTGGTAGCGGTCAAAGGCGTACCAGCTCCCCGCGAGCGTGCCGCCGGCCAGCAGCGCGCCGAGCGCGGCGCCTCTGGTCGCACCCACCCGGGGCAGAAGTACCAGCAGCAGGCAACCCAGCGCCAGGACCAGGCTCCGTTCCAGCCCTTCGGCCCAGTCGGGCCGGGTGAGATATTGCCCCAAGATCATCTGCTCGGCAGCCTGGGCATGGATCATCACGCCCAGGTCGCGATCCTGGATCGGGGTGGCGACCAGATCGCGCAGGCCGATCGCGCCCGCACCGATGAACACGATCCGGCCATCGAATGTTTCCGCCATCGCCTCGGGTGACAGAGCGCCGGACAGGATCTTCCAGGCCGGCACGATCCGCTCGGGCCGGGGCGCGGTGTAATACATCCACAATTCGCCGCGGCGGGTCGTCGGCACCTCGAAATCGCCCACCTTGAGCGACACCACTTCGCTTTGCCTGCCGCCGCCGCCGATATTGCCGCTACCGTCGCTGGTCTTGATCAGGATCGAGCCTGCGCCCTGCGCCACCCGCAGCGCCTCGATCGACAGCGAAGGCAGGATCTGCTTGCCCTGCAGCGCCAGCAAGGGCGCCTTGCGGATGATCCCGTCGCTGTCGGTCGCCAGGGTCAATGATCCGTTCCCCCGCGCCGCCTGTTCGATCGCCGGGAGCGACAGGATGGCGTTGCGGTAGGCCGGCAGAACCCCATCGGGCGGTGTGCCGGAGACGGCGAAACCCGCCTTTGGCGTCGCGGCGGCGCGCTGCGGATCGTTGGACAGGAAAAAGCCGGTCACCACCGGCCTTTCGCGCATGGTCTGGGCAAGCTGTGCGTCATTGTCGGGAAGGCGCTGGAGCGCCGCCAGCAGCCGCGGGTCGCCGCCGATCTGTTTCAGGCGGCCGGCAATCTGGGGCGGTGAGGTCCGGTCGGGCTCGGAAAAGACAATATCGAGCGCAATCGCCGAAGCGCCAGCCGCACCCAATCGCTCGATCAGGCGGGCGATTTCCGTTCGCGGCCAAGGCCACTGGCCATAGCGGCGGATCGAGGCCTCGTCGATGTCGACCACCTTGACGGGCACGGGCTGGTAGGGACGCGGCTTGGCCCGGATATAGGAATCGAAGACCAACTGGCTAACCTGGGTCAGCGACGAGAGACTGACTACTTGCAGGGCGAAGACTGCAAGTAAGGCCAAGGCGCCAGGTAGAATTGCTCCTCCCCAGTCGGCCTTGGTAATGCGGTAGGATTGCATCAAGCGGGGCCCCGTTGACAGGCAAGGCTACATGCTTGCAAGATTATTTCAACCAGAGAAAGCATTTGACTGGATGGAGGTGCAAGCAGTCATTGTCTAACCGGTCTTAAAGTCGCACCATTCAAAGAAAAGTGCGACTGGGTTTGACAGCACAAACCAGAGCTACCGCCTTGCCCAAATCGTCGTTCTTGCCCAAATCGTCGTTGAAGGTAAGCTTATGAATGATCCGATGGAAGCTTCTGACCCGCCTTGTCTCGATGCCTTGAACCAGGTGCTCGTCGATCACGCGCTTCCCGACCAGATCAAGGACTTTAGCGAAGCGGATCGGATCGAAGCGGCGGCATTTGTCGCAGCGACGGCGCGGCACCGGCCTGAAGGCGCGGCCGTGATCCGGCTGGAGTCAGTCGGCGGCCAGGTCGGCAGGCGGCAAATGCGTCTCTGCATCGTCAACGACGACATGCCTTTTCTGGTTGATTCGATCGTCGCCGCCATTGCCGCCAAGGATTTGATCATCCACCGCCTGCTCCATCCGGTGATCGAAGCTGAACGCAACGCGGACGGCGATCTGCTTTCCGTTGAGCCGGTGCGCACCGCCGCCCAATGTCGCGAGTCGATCATATACATCGAGGTCGACCGGCTCGGCGCAAGCGCCCGTCGCGATCTTATCGCCGAGCTGGACAATATACTGGATGACGTCCGCGCTTCGGTCCGCGACTGGGACAGGATGCGCGCGAAGATGCACGAGGATGCCGATCAACTCGCCGACAGCGAGCGAACGGCTTTGCTCCATTGGTTTGCCAACGGAGCCATGACCCTGCTCGGCTATCAGGTCCATCGGCCGGGACAGCCGCCCTCCGACTCGCTTGGATTGCTCAGCACCTCGGGTCAGCCCATCTGGGGCGAGCATGGCACCCCGCTCCTCATCCGCTATTTCGAGCAGGGCGGGGACGTGCCGCTGATCGCGAAGGCTGACCATCTTTCAACAGTCCACCGCCGCGTCCCGCTGGATATCATCATCCTGCCACTCAGCGAAGGCGAGCGGATCACCGGCGTCGGGGTCCATGCCAGCGTCTGGAGCAGCAAGGCGCTCAAGGCTCCGGCCGATGAGGTCCCGGTGCTGCGGCGGCGCCTTAGCCGGTTGGAGCAGGAGTTCGGCTTCGATCCGCGCGGCCATACCGGCAAAGCGCTCCGCGACACCGTCGAGTCGATGCCGCGCGACCTGCTGGTCAGTCTCGGCGTCGACGAGGTCAAGGAGCTCACGCTCACCGCCATGTCGCTCGCCGACCGACCGCGGCCGACCTTGGTGCTGCTGCGAAGCATCGTCAAATCCAGGCTGTTTGCTTTTGTCTGGTTGCCGCGCGAGGAGCTCTCCACGCGCCGCCGCCTTGCCATCGGCGAAACGCTGGCGACGGCTGCCGATGGCAGGATTTCAAGCTGGTCGGTCGAACCCGGCCCCGGGAATCTCTCGCTGATCCGCTATACGCTCAATGTGAGCCCCGCCACGCCGGCGCCCGATGTCGAGGCGCTCGACGACTGGCTCCATGAACTGGTGCGCGGCTGGAAGCCGGGCGTCGAGGAAGCGCTCGGCGCCCTGGTGGGGGCCGGGCGCGCAACTCGCCTTGCTCTCAACCATGTCGACAACTTTCCCGAATCCTATCGGTCCCGCACCGGCCCCGCCGAAGCGGCCCAGGACGTGCTGCGTCTCTGTGATCTCGACGCCGACGATCGCAACACCCGTCTCTATCGCGAACCCAGCGACGAGAGGGACCAGCTCCACCTCAAGACCTATCGCCTGGGCGGAGTGATCCCGCTTTCCGAGGCGGTGCCGGTGTTCGAGAATTTCGGGTTCAAAGTGATCGAGGAACAGCCGACTTTGCTCGAGGGCCGAAAGCTCGGCCATATCCACGATTTCGCGCTGGAAGTGTCCGGTGGCGGGGATGCCGGCGAGGTCATGCTGCGGGCCACCCGGATCGAGCGCGCCATCGCGGCGGTGCTCGAGAACAAGGCGGAAGATGACCCTTTCAATCAGCTCATCGTCGGCACCGGGCTTGAATCAGCCGACGTAATGTTGCTCCGCGCGTGGTTTCGCTATCTTCGTCAAACCAGCGTCGCTTATTCGCTGACGACCGTCGTAGAAGCCTTGCGGCGTGCGCCTGGCGTCGCTCGCGGCCTACTCGCGCTGTTTCACGCGCAACACGATCCGGCGCGGGAAGGCTCCCGCGAGGAGGACGTCGTCGCTGCCGATCGTGCGATCAGCGATGGTCTCGCTCAGGTTTCCGCGATCGACGACGACCGGATCTTGCGCCTGTTCCGCGCCGTCATCGACGCGACCGTGCGGACGAACGCCTTTGCCGAAGCGGGAAAGGCGGCGCTGGCGTTCAAACTCGACTCGAGCTTTGTTCCCAATCTGCCGGCGCCGGTGCCGTGGCGCGAAATCTGGATTTATTCCCCGCGGGTCGAAGGCATCCACTTGCGCGGCGGTCCGGTAGCGCGGGGCGGCCTGCGCTGGTCCGACCGGCGCGACGATTTCCGCACCGAGATTCTCGGGCTGATGAAGGCGCAGGTCGTCAAGAACGCAGTGATCGTCCCGACCGGAGCCAAGGGCGGCTTCTATCCTAAGCAATTGCCTCCTGCCGGCGACCGCGAAGCCTGGATTCGGGAAGGAACCGAATCCTATCGTATTTTCATCCGGGCGCTGCTCTCGGTGACCGACAGCATCGATCAGGATATAGTGGTGCACCCGCAGGGCGTGACTATCCGTGACGGCGACGATCCCTATTTCGTCGTCGCCGCCGACAAGGGCACCGCGAGCTTTTCCGATGTCGCCAATGCGATCGCGCTCGATCAGGGCTTCTGGCTCGGCGATGCCTTCGCCAGCGGTGGATCGAATGGCTATGATCACAAGGCGATGGGAATCACCGCCAAGGGCGCGTGGATTTCGGTTCAGCGCCACTTCCTCGAACTGGGGGTCGACGTTCAGCGGGAACCGATCCGCGTGGTCGGGTGCGGTGACATGTCGGGCGATGTGTTCGGCAACGGCATGCTGCTGTCGGAAGCAATCAAGCTGGTCGCGGCCTTCGACCACCGCCACATCTTTATCGATCCGACACCCGACCCGGCCGTAAGCTGGGACGAACGCAACCGGCTGTTCAGCCTGCCGCGCTCGAGTTGGGACGACTATGACAAGTCGCTCATCTCCCCGGGAGGCGGGGTTTTCCCGCGCACGCAAAAATCAATCCCGCTCACACCGGAGATCCGGGCCCTGCTCGATCTCGAGACCGAGACGATTGATCCTTCGGGCCTGATTGGCGCAATCCTCCGCGCTCCCGTCGACCTCATCTGGTTCGGCGGCATCGGCACCTACATCAAGGCCCGGAGCGAGAATCACATCGAGGTCGGCGATCCCGGCAACGACATCCTGCGAGTCAATGCCGCCGAGCTGCGCGCCAAGGCTATCGGCGAGGGCGCGAACCTCGCCATAACGCAGGCTGGCCGCATCGAATTCGCGTTGCTCGGCGGCCGGATCAACACCGACTTTATCGACAACAGCGCCGGGGTCGACTGCTCGGACAACGAGGTCAACATCAAGATTCCGCTCAACCGCGAAATGGCCGAGGGACGATTGTCGCAAGAGGATCGCAACCGGCTGCTCGCGGACATGACCACGGCCGTCAGCGACATCGTCCTCGAAGACAACCGTCTCCAGACGCTGGCTCTGTCGATTGCCGAGCGGCGCGGTGCCGCCGCGCTCCCCCCGTTGATCCGCGCGCTCGAAATTCTCGAGGAGAGCGGTCGCCTCAACCGCGAGGTCGAGGGTCTTGAAAGCAATGAGGAACTGCTGCGGCGCGCCCAGGATAATCGCGGCCTGACCCGTCCGGAACTGGCGGTGCTCCTGTCCACCACAAAGTTGGCGCTGCAGGATGCCATCGAGGCAAGCGCACTGACCGAAGACCCCAGTCTCGACCATGAGTTGTGCGAAGCTTTTCCGAAGCAGATGCAGGAAGGGCACGCCGACTCGATCCTGCAGCACCGCCTTCGCCGCCAGATCATTGCCACGAAGATCGCCAACCGCCTCGTCAACCGGCTGGGTATCGTAGCGCCCTTCTCGCTGATCGAAGAGGAAGGCGCATCCCTCAGTCAGGCCGCAGCCGCGTTCGTCGCGGCGGAGCAGCTGTTCGGCATGGACGCGCTGTGGCGTGACCTCGATACACTGGCGGCTCCGGAAGAGGTCCGCCTCGAGCTGTTCGACCAGGTTTCCAGTGGCCTCCAGCTCGATATCGCCGGCATCCTTCGTTCTACGTCGCCGGCGACCAAGCTTGGCGAGATGGCCGAGAATTTAGCGGCCGGTCTCGCGGCGCTGAACGGCGTCCAGGATGATCTGCTCCGCACGGGGCACAGCGCCGCAGTCGACGAAGCGGTCAGTGAGCAGATCTGCAGCGAGATGGCGGCGCTACGCCAGCGGCTGGTCCAGATCGG
>JANMCD010000343.1:0-5204 GCA_031360905.1 Novosphingobium sp. | reverse complement strand
CGGCTCCAGCGGGCCTTGTCGTAGAACACGTCGAGGATCTGCTCGGCGTCGAGACCGAGGCCATAGAGCAGCGATGTCACCGGAAGCTTGCGCTTGCGGTCGATGCGGACGTTGACGATGTCCTTGGCGTCGAATTCGAAGTCGAGCCAAGAGCCGCGATAGGGGATCACCCGCGCGGCGAACAGGAACTTGCCGGAAGAATGCGTCTTGCCGCGGTCATGGTCGAACAGCACGCCGGGCGAGCGGTGCATCTGGCTGACGATCACGCGTTCGGTGCCGTTGATCACGAAAGTGCCGTTCTCGGTCATGAGCGGCATGTCGCCCATGTAAACGTCCTGCTCCTTGATATCGAGGACGGAGCGGGTCTCGGTTTCGGAATCGACTTCGAACACGATCAGCCGCAACGTCACCTTCATCGGCGCGGCATAGGTGATGCCGCGCTGGCGGCATTCGGTGGTGTCGTATTTCGGGTCTTCCAGCACGTAATGCACGAAGTCGAGCTCGCTGGTGCCGGCGAAGTCGCGGATCGGGAACACCGATCGCAGCGTTTTTTCCAGGCCCGAGACGTAGCCGATCGCGGGATCGGAGCGCAGGAACTGCTCATAGCTTTCCCGCTGGACCTCGATCAGATTCGGCATCTGCACCACTTCGTGGATGTCGCCGAAGATCTTGCGAATGCGCTTCTTGGCCGAACGCGGCGTCACGCCGGCGGAAATGGGCTTGGTTGCCATGGAGGAAATTCGCCTCTTTGCTAAAAGAATTCATGCCGCGCGCGAGTGATGGCGCCAGCCAATGCGAAAAGGCCGCAATGACGCCTGATTTCCTTTCGGAAAACCCGCGACCCGCAGCCTGTTGCGTCAGATGGTTACCCGGGTGCTTCCTTCGTGGACCGGTCCCCGCGCATGGACCAGCCTTGCTCGAAGCGCCGAGCGAGGGAGCCATGTAGGAGGCGAACCGGGCGATGTCAACGCGTTCCCGAGACCTAGGGAGACCGGGCCTAACTGCCCTAACCCACGCGCGAAGCAGGGGCCGGACTGAACCAGACCCCTGCCAATGCTAATAACCCACGCGAGAGCAGCGTCAGTCCTTGACGCCGACGACCGGCACGTCAATCGTTTCCTTCTTGGTGTTGACGGTCGGCACCTCGACAGTGGCTTGCTTGGTGCCCACGACGACCTGCTTGGAATCCAGATCCACGTTCGGGAGCGAGCCAGCATCAGCCTTGACGCTCACCGCCGGCATTTGACCCTCGGTTACTTTTGCGCTGAAAAATCCGGTTGCAAACAAAATGCCGATCACAACCACGGCAAGCAGGAGGATCATTCCCAGCACGCCCCCCATGCCCCTGCGGCGCTCGACTTCCGCCGGGTGACCGTCATCGGTGCGATATTCAACCATAATTTGTCCTCCGTTGTTTCCTTCGCTGTAAATCGCTGGTGCAGCATTTAGTTCCCGGGTGGACAGAGCTGCCCTGACGACTTGACAGAACCCCGCGCGCCTCTAAGGCCCCGGGCGGGCCACGCGGTCCCAACGCCGCGCGTGCTCTCTGTGAGGAGAGTCTTGACATGACTGTACAAATGCCTTCCCAGGGCGCGCCTGCGCGCACGCCCACGATGCCGGCCCGCAAACCTGCGCGGCCGTTTTTCTCATCCGGTCCCTGCGCCAAGCCGCCCGGATTTTCTCCCGACAAGCTCGCCACGACAAGCCTCGGCCGCTCGCACCGCGCGAAGATCGGCAAGGCACGGCTGCAATATTGCATCGATCTGATGCGCGAGCTGCTGGCATTGCCCGACACTCACCGCATCGGCATCGTCCCCGGGTCCGATACCGGCGCGTTTGAAATGGCGATGTGGACGATGCTGGGCGCGCGGGGCGTCACCGCTCTTGCCTGGGAAAGCTTCGGCGAGGGCTGGGTGACCGATGCGGTCAAACAGCTCAAACTCGACCCGACAGTAATCCGCGCCGACTACGGCCAGCTTCCGGACCTCAGCCAGATCGACTGGTCAACCGACGTGCTGTTCACCTGGAACGGCACCACCTCGGGCGTGCGCGTGCCGGACGGTAACTGGATCCCCGATACCCGCGCAGGCCTCAGCTTCGCCGACGCAACCAGCGCCGTGTTCGCCTACGACATCCCGTGGGACAAGATCGATGTCGCCACCTTCTCATGGCAGAAGGTATTGGGCGGCGAGGGCGGGCACGGGGTGCTGATCCTGGGCCCGCGCGCGGTCGAGCGGCTGGAAAGCTATGCGCCCGCCTGGCCGCTGCCGAAAGTGTTCCGCCTGACCTCGAAAGGCAAGCTGTCGGAAGGCATCTTCAAGGGCGAGACGATCAACACCCCTTCGATGCTAGCGGTGGAAGACGCGATCTTTGCGCTCGAATGGGCCAAGGGACTGGGCGGAATGCCGGCTCTGCAGGCACGCTGCAACGCCAATGCTGCGGCGCTGGACCGCACCGTGGCGCAGCGCGACTGGCTTAGCCATCTCGCCGCCGATCCCGCGACCCGGTCGAAGACATCGGTCTGCCTGTCGGTTGCCGGAGCGGACGAGGCGTTCATCAAGGCTTTCGCCGGCCTGCTCGAAAATGAGGATGCGGCTTATGACATCGCCGGTTACCGCGACGCCCCGCCGGGCCTGCGCATCTGGTGCGGCGCAACTGTGGACTGTGCCGATATCGAGGCGCTCGGGCCATGGCTCGACTGGGCTTATGAGAGCGTCAAAGTCTCCTAGAACTTCACCGTCATCCTGAACTTGTTTCAGGGTCAATTTCTCCCCATCGACCGCCACCTCCGTCGGCGCGATGCACCCTGAAACAAGTTCAGGGTGACAAATAATTTGAATGGAAGAATTATGACCAAACCCCGCGTTCTTATTTCCGATCAGATGGACCCAAAGGCCGAGCAGATTTTCCGCGAACGCGGCTGCGACGTCGATGTCATCACGCAGCTGACCCCAGAAGAACTGAAGGCAATCATCGGCCAATATGACGGTCTTGCCATCCGCTCGACCACCAAGCTCACCAAGGAACTGATCGAAGCCGCGACCAGGCTCAAGGTTGTCGGCCGCGCCGGGATCGGGGTCGACAATATCGATATACCCGCCGCTTCGCTCAGGGGCATCGTCGTGATGAACACCCCGTTCGGCAATTCGATCACGACGGCAGAACATGCCATCGCTCTGATGTTTGCGCTGGCCCGTCAGCTGCCCGAGGCTGACGCTTCGACCCAGGCCGGCAAATGGGAAAAGAACCGCTTCATGGGGGTTGAGGTCACCGGCAAGACGCTAGGACTGATCGGCGCCGGCAATATCGGCTCGATCGTCGCCAGCCGCGCGCTGGGCCTGCGCATGAAAGTCGTGGCGTTCGATCCCTTCCTCACCCCCGAACGCGCGGTGGAAATGGGGGTCGAGAAGGCCGATCTCGACACGCTGTTGGCCCGCGCGGATTTCATCACGCTGCATACGCCGCTCACCGAGCAGACGCGCAATATTCTCAGCCGCGAAAACCTCGCCAAGACCAAGCGGGGCGTGCGTATCATCAATTGCGCGCGCGGCGGACTGATCGACGAGGAAGCGCTCAAGGATGCGCTTGATGCCGGTCATGTCGCCGGCGCGGCGCTCGACGTGTTCGTCAACGAACCGGCCAGGGAATCGCCCCTGTTCGGGACGCCCAATTTCATCTCCACCCCGCACCTTGGCGCTTCGACGGATGAAGCGCAGGTCAACGTTGCGATTCAGGTGGCAGAGCAGCTGTCCGATTACCTGGTCAGCGGCGGTGTCACCAACGCGCTCAACATGCCCTCGCTCTCGGCGGAAGAAGCGCCCAGGCTCAAACCGTACATGGCGCTGGCCGAGAGCCTCGGCAGCCTGGTCGGCCAGCTGGCGCATGGCAGCCTCGACAAGATCTCGATCGAGGTCGAAGGCGCCGCCGCCCAGCTCAACGTCAAGCCGATCACCGCCGCGGTGCTTTCCGGGCTGATGCGGCGCTATTCGGACACGGTGAACATGGTCAACGCGCCGTTCATGGCGAAGGAGCGCGGGCTTGACGTGCGCGAAATACGCCATGACCGCGAGGGCGTATATCACACGCTGGTGCGGGTAACGGTCGCCACGTCGCAAGGCGACCGGTCGGTGGCGGGCACGCTGTTCGGCACCGCCCAGCCGCGGCTGGTGGAGATTTTCGGCATCGGCATCGAAGCCGACCTCGCCGGCAACATGCTCTATATCGTCAACGAGGACGCGCCCGGCTTCATCGGCCGGATCGGCACATTGCTGGGCGAAGCGGGGATCAATATCGGCACCTTCCACCTCGGCCGCCGCGAGGCCGGCGGCGAGGCGGTGCTGCTGCTCAGCCTCGATGCGCCGATCCCGCAGGACGTGCTGGAAGCGGCGCGAAAACTTCCCGGCGTGCGTACGGTTACAGCGCTGGCATTCTGACATGTCCCCCTGCCACCTGCGGGAGGGAGGACATGCCAGCCACATTGGGAGCACAAATTGATACAAGACACCGACCGCGATCTGCTGCCCGAGGGGCTTGAGGACCGGCTGCCGCAATCGGCGGCGGTGGCCGCGCGCGTCACGCGGGCGGTGCTCGATGTGCTCGATAGCCATGGCTACGACCGGGTGCAGCCGCCGAGCATCGAATTCGAAAAGTCGCTGGCCAGCCGCATGGCCGGCGTCCAGCCGCGGCGCATGTTCCGCTTCGTCGATCCGGCGAGCCTGCGCACGCTGGCGCTGCGCTCGGACATTACCGTGCAGATCGGCCGTATCGCTGCGACCGGTCTCAGTGCCTCGCCGCGCCCATTGCGGCTGTGCTATGCCGGGCAAGTTCTCACCATCAAGGGAGACGGGCTCGATCCGACGCGCGAGCGGTTGCAGCTGGGCGGCGAATTGATCGGCAGCGATTCCGTCGCGGCGGTGGGCGAAGTCGTTGCCGTGGCGATCGAGGCGCTGCAAGCAGCCGGGGCGAGCGGCATCTCGGTCGATTTCACCCTGCCCGATCTGGTCGACCGGCTGGCCGAACAGGCACTGCCGCTTACCCCCGAGTGCATCGCCGATGTGCGCCGTGAGCTCGATGCCAAGGACGCCGGCGGCCTGGTGGCGGCGGGGGGCGAGGCCTACCTGCCGCTGCTCACCGCGATCGGCCCGTTCGGCGCGGCGATTGAGAAGCTGGCGGCAATCGATGCAGGCGGCGCTTTGTCCGGCCGG
>JANMCD010000125.1:0-5896 GCA_031360905.1 Novosphingobium sp. | reverse complement strand
TGAACGCCGCGCGAACGCGGGTGCAGGCGGCGCACATAAGGCGCGGTCCGATGATGGTCAACCACCCTGCTTGCCGCGAAACGGCCAGCGTCCCTGCGGTTCCCAATGCGGGTTGCGGTAGAGATGCAGGCCGAGGCCGGTGAAGGCGAATGACCGCGTTTCCAGGTCTGGCGCGAGTTCGCGTTGCAGCGCCTTGGCTGCCTGCGACGTTACCTTGTTCTGGATGGTGATGTGCAGACGCGGCTCGTGCCGGTCCTGCGCCGTCAGCGTGCCGAGGAAATGTTCGGCGATATGCGCGCGAATGGCAAGCATGCCGGGGCTGGCGATCGCCAGCGCCGTACCGGTGCCGAGCGGCATCAGCCCGCTCAATGTCGCCTTGGGCGGCGCGAACTCACCGGCAAGCTGGGCCATAACGCGCGGCAACTCCTCCCTCAGCGATGGGGCGAAGGAATGGAACAGCGTGACATGCGCCGCCAGCCAGTTACGCTCGGCCGGGTAATGCGCCCGCCGCAGCGCATCGGCCCAGGCCATCACGTCTGGCGGTAGCTCAGCGGTGACGATGAAGGGCGCGGCCGGCGCCCTGGGAGATGCTGGCGCCGGCTCCGCCATGCTCAGGCGGCGCTGGCTGCGCGCGCGGACTGATTGGCGCCGGCATCGCTCATCCCCGGCTCCGCGAACCGGTGGGTAACAAGATTGTTCTCGGCGACCCGATCACAATGTCAGATCTCGCCCCGCGCCCGCCGGATCGTGAACCACTTCGCGACGTTGCGGTTATGCTCGTCCAGCGTCGCGGCAAAGGCATGACCGCCGGTGCCGTCGGCCACCATATAAAGCGCTTCGGTCTTGGCTGGATTCAGCACCGCATGAATCGACGCGCGGCCCGGATTTGTGATCGGCCTCTTCGGCAGTCCAACCATGGCATAGGTGTTGTAATCGTTGATCGCCTGTATCTCCGACTGGCGGATGCGGCGGCCGAGCGGCTTGCCCCGGGTGATCGGATAGATGATCGTCGGGTCGGCCTGCAGCATGATCCCCTGGCGCAGGCGGTTCGAATAGAGCCCGGCGACCAGGCCCCGTTCGGAGGACTTGCCGGTTTCCTTCTCGACAATCGCGGCAAGCGACAGCGCTTCCTGCGGTGTCTTGACGGCTATGTCCGGCGCGCGCTTGGCCCACAGTTCCTTGAGCGAGGCCTGCATCGCCGCCTGCATCCGCAGCAGCACGGCCTGCCGACTTTCGCCGCGCTCGAAATCATAGCTATCGGGCAGCACCGAGCCTTCCGCCGGGACAGCAACCGGGCCAGTCAGATAGGGCTGGGCCATCAGCCGCTCATGGACCAGGATCGAAGCCATGCCCTCTGGTACGGTGACGAAACGGCGCAGGACCTCGTCGCCCTGGATGGTGGTCAGGATCTGCGAGGGGCTGGCGCCTTTGGGCAGCAGGAATTCGCCCGCCCGGATCGGCGCACCGCCGCCCAAGAGCCGTGCGCGGAGGCGAAAAGCACGAGCCGAGGTGATCGCGCCTTCACGCTCCAGCTTGGCTGCCGCGCTCGCCAGGCTGGCTCCGTCAGGGACGATGAAGGCAGTTTGACGAGTGAGTGGCCCGGAGGCGTACCAGCCGCCCAGCACGAACCCTGCGCCCGTCAGCAGGATCAATCCGGCAAATGCGGCCAACAGCCAGCCGCGGCGGGGCATCAGTCGTCCAGCGCCCTAAGGACCAAGCTGGCGTTGGTGCCGCCGAAACCGAAGCTGTTGTTAAGCACGGCGCGCACCTTGCGCGGTTTGGCTGTGTGGGGGACGAGATCGACGCCTTCGCAGCTGTCGCTCGGATTATCGAGATTGAGCGTCGGCGGCACGATCTGGTCGCGGATCGCCAGGATGCAGAAGATCGCCTCAACCGCGCCGGCGCCGCCCAGCAGATGGCCAATCGCCGATTTGGTCGAGCTCATCGACACGGTCTGGATGGCATCGCCGAACAGGCGGCGCACCGCGCCCAGTTCCAACTCGTCACCCATCGGCGTCGAGGTGCCGTGGGCGTTGATGTAATCGATGTCGGACGGAGCAAGGCCGGCCTTGCGCAGCGCCATCTCCATCGCCCGGAACGCGCCCGAGCCTTCCGGATGCGGCGCGGTGACGTGATAGGCGTCGCCCGACAGGCCATAGCCGATGACCTCGGCATAAATCTTCGCGCCGCGCGCCTTGGCGTGCTCATATTCCTCAAGCACGACGACGCCCGCGCCCTCGCCCATGACGAAACCGTCGCGGTCCTTGTCATAGGGGCGGCTGGCTTTTTCGGGCTGGTCGTTGAAAGCGGTGCTGAGCGCGCGCGCCTGGGCGAAGCCGGCGATGCCGAGGGGACAGATGGTGCCTTCCGCGCCGCCTGCCAGCATGATGTCGGCATCGTCGTCCTTGATCATCCGGGCGGCGTCGCCGATCGAATGGGCGCCGGTCGAACAGGCTGTGACGACGGCGTGGTTCGGACCCATCAGCCCGTATTTGATCGAGACCTGCCCGGAGATCAGGTTGATCAACCGGCCATGGACGAAATGCGGGGAGACCCGGGTGGGGCCCTTTTCGGCCAGGACCAGCGCTTCGCTCTCGATTCCCGGCAATCCGCCGATGCCGGAGCCGATCGAGCAGCCGGTGCGCAGCCGCATCGCCTCGTCCATTTCGGTCAGGCCGGCATCCTCGATTGCCTGGCCGGCGGCATCGATACCGTAGATGATGAAGGGATCGACCTGGCGCTGCACCTTGTGATCGACACGTTTGTTGGGATCGAAGCCATAAGGATGATCGGCCGGCTTGACCTCGCAGGCGATCAGGCATTTCTGGTCGGACGCGTCAAACCGGGTGATCCGGCCCGCGCCCGACTTGCCGGCGAGCAGATTCTTCCAGACGGTTTCGACCTCCGCGCCGAGCGGCGTGACCAGGCCCAGTCCGGTGACAACGACACGGCGCATGCAATCCTCCGAAAACACGACAGGCCCAGCGCCTTATGGTCTGAGCCTGCCGAACTTCTGGCCCTGCCCCCTGCCAACACGTACCGCCCGGCGACAGCCTCAGGTCAGAAGAATCAGGCCTTGTTATCGTCGATATATTTGATCGCGTCCGACACGGTGCTGATCTTCTCGGCCGCATCGTCGGGAATCTCGACGCCAAATTCTTCTTCGAACGCCATCACCAGCTCAACGATGTCGAGGCTGTCGGCACCGAGATCGTCGATGAAACTGGCGTCTTCGGTGACCTTCTCGGCTTCGACGCCAAGGTGTTCGACTACGATCTTCTTGACCCGATCGGCGGTGTCGCTCATCAAAATGCCCCTTATCAAACGGAGGATGAATGTCAGGCCTGCCGCCCTAATGCGCGGGAGCGGCGCTGGCAAGTGGGGGTGTGGATTGCCTTCACTTTGCACGAAAAGCGCGAACATCGTAGGCCAGCAGTTGGCGGTCGGACGTGATCAGCATGGCCTCCTCGGCGACCGTTTGTGCCAGTATCAGGTGATCGAACGGATCGTTATGCCGGGAGGTTGATTTGATTGCTTCCAACGCTGCCAGATGCGGCAACCGCACGGGAACAATTTCGAAACCGCTATCCTGCGCTTCGCCCCACAATACCGAACTGGAGACGGCGATCTTGCCGGTTCGCGCCTTGATCGAAAGTTCCCAGAATGAAGCCACGCTGACCAGCAGCACAGAGTGCGGCTCGGCAATCAAGGCTTTTGTGCGCGGCCCCAGCTTGGCATTGTCACGCAGCCACCACAACAACACGTGCGTATCGAGAAACAATCTCATGGCAGAGGATCGAAGTCATCGTCATTCCATGGCTCGTTTTGGAGCTTGTCAAAAAACTCGAGCATATCCTCGGGCCATTTGTCCCAATCGTCCGGGAGATTCAACTTGCCCCGCAACGAACCCGGTTGCCGGGGCTTGCCGTCCCGGGTGTGGACCCATTCTCCATTGACCAGCCACGGCGGGCCGTCCTTGGCGGGTTCGGCCTGCTTGAACGGCATCGGCATTTCGCGCACTCCGGCAGGAGCGGAGGCGGGTGCGCCGCCATCCGCCAGCCCGTTGAGATATTCCTTGACCAGCGCCGACAGCGACGTGCCCAGCTCGGCCGCGCGGATGCGGGCTTTGCGGTGGGTTTCGTCGTCGAGGGCGATGGTGACGTTTTTCATGTGAAACTGTGTAGCACATTATCACCGTTGGCGCAAGCTATGCCTTGGCTTGAGTCTCCACAAGCCGGATATTGAGCTCGCGCAGTTGCCTCGCGCTCACCGCCCCCGGCGCACCCATCATCAGGTCTTCGGCCTTCTGGTTCATCGGGAACACCACAACCTCGCGGATGTTCGGCTCATCTGCCAGCAGCATGACGATCCGGTCCACCCCCGGGGCGGAGCCGCCGTGCGGGGGGGCGCCGTATTTCAAGGCGTTGATCATGCCGGCGAAATTGGTATCGACGTCGTCCTTCGAGTAACCGGCGATTTCAAAGGCCTTGTACATGATGTCGGGCCGGTGGTTGCGGATCGCGCCCGAGGATAGTTCGACGCCGTTGCAGACGATGTCGTATTGCCAGGCCTTGATAGTGAGCGGGTCCATCGTCTCGAGCGCTTCGAGCTCGCCCTGCGGCATGCTGAAGGGGTTGTGACTGAAATCGACCTTCTTGGCCTCCTCGTCATATTCGAACATCGGGAAGTCGACGATCCAGCAGAATTTGAACTCGCCCTCTGCGATCAGGCCGAGCTGTTCGCCCACCCGGGTGCGGGCGGCACCGGCGAGCTTGGCTGCCTGGAGCTCCTTGCCGGCGGCGAAGAAGCAGCCATCGTCTGCTCCCAGGCCCATCGCCGCATAAAGCGCGGCCATCCCTTCCTCGCCGTGGTTCTTGGCGATCGGCCCGCCGAACTCGCCGCTCTTGCGGGTGACATAGCCGAGCCCGGCATGGCCTTCGGCGCGCGCCCATTCATTCATGTCGTCGAAGAACTTGCGGCTTTTCCCGGCAGTGCCCGGCGCAGGAATGGCGCGCACGGTGCCGCCGCTGCCGACGATCTTCTCGAACAGGCCGAAGCCGCTTTTCGCGAAATGGCTGCCGACATCGTGGATGACGATCGGATTGCGCAAATCCGGCTTGTCCGAACCATACTTCAACATCGATTCCGCGAACGGTATCCGCGGGAATGTGCCGGCGGGCGTTACGCCGCGCCCGCGCGCGAACTCCTCGAACACGCCCGCCAGCACCGGCTCGATGGCATCGAACACATCGTCCTGGGTAACGAAGCTCATCTCGAAATCGAGCTGGTAGAATTCGCCCGGGCTACGGTCGGCGCGGGCGTCCTCGTCGCGGAAGCACGGGGCGATCTGGAAATAGCGGTCGAATCCGGCGACCATCAGCAGCTGCTTGAACATCTGCGGCGCCTGCGGAAGTGCGTAGAACTTGCCCGGATGCACCCGGCTCGGCACCAGATAGTCTCGCGCGCCCTCGGGCGAGGAGGCGGTGAGGATCGGGGTCTGGAATTCGGTGAAGCCCTGGTCTGTCATGCGGCGGCGCAGGCTCGCGATCACCTGGCTGCGCAGCATCATATTGGCGTGCACCTTATCGCGGCGCAGATCGAGAAAGCGGTATTTAAGGCGGATGTCCTCGGGATATTCCTGCTCGCCGGCGACCGGCATCGGCAGTTCCTCGGCGCGCGATTGCGCCGTGACGGCGCGCGCGTAAACCTCGATCTCACCGGTAGCAAGGTTGGGATTCACTGTCCCGGCGCCGCGCGCCTTGACCTCGCCGTCGATGGTCACGACGCTTTCGACGCGGAGCGATTCCAGCACCGCCAGGGCCGAGCTATCGGCATCGGCGACAATCTGGGTCAGACCGTAATGATCGCGCAGATCGACGAACAGCACCCCGCCATG
>JANMCD010000314.1:0-12694 GCA_031360905.1 Novosphingobium sp. | reverse complement strand
GTCCACCGTGCCAGCGGGGAGCTTGGCAAATGCCGCGTTCGTCGGAGCGAACACAGTGAATGGTCCCGGACCCGACAGCGTCTCGACCAGCCCTGCAGCTTTCACCGCTGCCACTAGCGTGGTGTGATCGCTCGAATTGACGGCATTCTCAATGATGTTCCGCGAGTCGTACATCGCGGCCCCGCCAACCGTCGTGGTTGTGGCTACGACACCGGCGCTGCCGTCGCTCATCGTCGTACATGCGGCGAGCGGAATGAGGCCGAGCGTGAGCGCGGCGGTAGTGGTAAATCTGAGCATGTTAATCCTTGGCTTGCTGTTGAGCTTGCATGGTTAGGCGGGGCTCCGGTGCCTTGGAACATGTCCTTTGTGCCGTACTTCGATCGACCGACCTAAGCATCCCCGCTGTATACAAGTCCATCAGCAGAACTGGCAGGCGCGAAATCTCAGACTTCGGCTCATCCGGTTCAATTGCGCTCCAATATCCTGCATCGGCAACGCACTTCCGTGTATTTTTTGCATTTTTTCCGTGTTTTTAGGGGCTTAACGCGGAAACTGGCGGTGAGACCGGTTAGGCGACGACTGCTTGCACCGCCAACCTTTCTGGGGCAATTTCTGGTGACGGAAGTGCGGTGCGAAAACGCCGCATTTCCGCGGGGTTCCGCCCGGTGCCAAGAACACAAAGAATCTTAATTGCGGAGAGGGTCCATGATCCACGAGAACGACATCGCCTTCCATATGCCGTCCGACGTGCCCTTCGACTGGGCCGAGACCGGCTTCTTTAATTTCTATGTGCCCCCCACCAACCTCATGGGGTGGATCTATTGATGCGCTGGGAGTGCCCTTCAGCCAATGGCCACGGCACTTACATGAAAGGCCTTCGGCTCAATCGCGTGCGGGGAGTATGACATTGTCCAGCCAATCAAATGATGCCGCACGGCGCGGCGCTGATATCATCGACCAGGATCCGTTCCTGTCCGACATGCTCGACCGCCGCCGCGAGCGCATTGCTGGCGGGCCCTACCATCCGATCTCCGACGCCGCGATCGGCGAGAAGCTGCAGCGCTTGTTTGCTGCCCACGGAAAATCGGCGGCGCGGACGGAAGATATCCGCCGGATGGCGGGCGGCGCGTCGAAAGAGCAGTTCGTATTCACATATGTCGATGAAGCGGCGGGCGTGCGCGAAAAGCTGGTCTTGCGGATGGATCCGACCGACGGCGTGCTCGAAACGAGCCGCGAGCGCGAATGCGAAGTGATCGAAGCGGTCAGCGGCGTCGTTCCCGTTCCCGCAATCCGGTTCCGTGATCTGGCCGGCCAATGGCTGGACGGCACCGGCATGGTGACGACATTCGTCGGCGGGGTAACCAAGCCCTCGGACGCTGCATCCGGGGTCACTGGGCTTGGCACCGGTTTCACCCCGGCCTGGCGCGAGAAGCTTACCCCCCGGTTCATCGAAACACTGGTCAAGATCCACGGGTTCGATTTTACCACGGCAAGCCTCGCCCACTTCGGCGTGCCGGATGCCGACCCCGTCCAGGCTGCGCTTTGGCGGGTCAATCACTGGGCCCGCGTTTGGCGCGAAATTGCGCGCGAACCGCTGCCCATCTTCGCACTCACAGAATCTTGGCTGCGCGAAAACCTGCCGATCTGCAATGATCTGGTGTTGCTTCACGGCGATTACCGGACCGGCAATTACCTGTTCGAAGAGGCAACGGGCGAGATCACCTGCGTGCTGGATTGGGAAGCGGCCCATATCGGCGATTTTCACGAGGATCTGGCCTGGTCGCTGGTGCGCATCTTTGGCTCGCGCGATGCCGACGGGACATATCTCTGCTCGAGCCTGATGACGGTGGACGAACTGGTCGCTCGCTACGAGGCTGCTACTGGCCGGGCAGTCAACCGCAAGTCGCTCCATTTCTACCGGGTACTACAGGCCTGGTCGACCGTGGCGATGTGCGCCAGCGGGTTGCGCGCCGCGCGGGCTCATCACAACCATCAGGACATCCTGCTGACCTGGCTCTCGATGGTTACGCCTTCACTGGTCGATGAACTGGCCGACTTGCTGCTGGAGGACATCCGATGATCCCCGATATCGAATTGCGGCTGGACAGCGTGCGGCGCGCGCTGACCGAAGTCATCCTGCCCGCCATTGATCCCAGCAACAGCTTGGCCGTTGAACAGACGATGCTGGCGATTGGCCATGTCGGCATGATCATCGGGCAGATCGACAAGGCAGCGGAATACGCAGCGATCTGCTTCGCGGATATCGCTGCGACGATGGCAAGTCTGCCGGTTGCGGCCGAACCAGTTACGGCGGCCGCTGCGGTCGACCTGGCGACTGCCTTGGGGTTTCCCGAACCGGGCCGGGACTGCGCGGCCGCCTTCCGCACCGCAAGTGCGGCGCTGGAACAGCTGATCCGTACCGCAGACGGCGATGGCGATACCGAATTTCGTCGTGAACTGCACCGCCGGGTGTTGGCGTTCACCAAGCGTCAGGCTGGGCGCGAGCGTTGTTGGTTCGGCGCCAGCAAGTTCGATCCCGATGCCTCCACTTTGCCATCGATCGCAGACATGATCGGCGCCGAACGAAAGAAACCCCTTGGATCATAAGCAGACCCCCAGCGACAGCTGGATTGCCGAACTGCGCGCGCGCTTTCCAACCGAGCGGACCGTCGATGCAGCGCTGACCCGCAAGATGCGCGATCGGGCCGGCCCGGCTTATTCCCCCACCAGTCTGGCCGAGATGGAGGGGCTGCTACGGGCGTTCGTGGCGCAGGCCGTGCCGGGCTCGTCCGTTTCGGGCGTGCGGCCGCTGGGCGGCGGTGCCTCCAAAGAGCAATATCGCTTCGATGTTGCGGCAAACGGGCAGAGCCAGACGTACGTGCTGCGCCGCGAGCCGCCCGAATCCATCGTGGAAACCCACCGTCTGCGCGAATACCAGTTGATGCGGGCGGTCGCGGGAACGGTGCCGGTGCCGCCGGTGCCGTGGGTCGATGCGGATGGGCAGTGGTTCGGGCGTCCATCCCTGATCAGCCAATTCATGACCGGCGTAACCAAGCCGCCCGCTGCCAGTTCCAATGTGTCGGGCCTTGGCACGGAGTTCAGTCCCGAACAGCAAGCCCTGCTCGGCCCCCAGTTCGTCGAACTGCTGGCCCGCATCCACCTGTTCGACTGGCGCAGCGCCAAACTCGACGCTTTCGACCAACCCGCCGAAGGCACCACAGAAGGGGTGAGCTGGGTCATCAACTGGTGGGACCGAGTGTGGGAAGAAGACTGCCACGAAGCCGTCCCGCTCATGCGGATGGCAGCGCAGTGGCTGCGCCGCAACGCCCCGCCGATCGACAAAGCAACTATCGTCCATCATGATTTTCGGGCGGGCAACTTCCTGTTCGACCCGGAATCTTTCCAGATAACGACAGTCCTTGATTGGGAAATAGCGCACATCGGCGACTATCACGAAGACCTCGCGTGGACGATGCAGGAGGGCTACGGCTATTACGACGAAGCGGGCCGGTTCATTGTCTGCGGGCTGATCGAGCAGGAAGAATTCCTGCACCGCTACGCCGAGCTGACCGGCTTTCCGATCGACCAGCGCAAACTGGATTACTACGCGATCATGAACGCGTGGAAATCGACGATCATCGTTGTTGCTACCGGCATTCGCTGCATGATCGGCGGCAAGAGCCATCAGGACGTGTTGCTCAGTTGGATCGCCGGTTTCGGGAACATCACCATGAACACGCTTGAAACACTGCTGCGCAAGGAGATTGAGCATGGTGCCTGACACTTGCCTGCGCCTCGGGACGGTCCTGAAGGCGCTCGACGATATCGTCACCCCCGCGCTGCCGTCGGAAGCTGGGTTCGCGCACGAACAACTGGCGCTGATCAAGAAGTCGGTGCAGCTCGCGATCGACCAGATCCCGCACGAATATGCCTTCATGGTGCGCGATGCGCAGGATCACCTGGCGCTGGCACGCGAACTTGCGCCTTTTCTTGAACCCGGCGCGGGGCTGCAAACCCGCCTTGACGGGTCGACCGGACAACTCGCGGCAATGCTCCCCGCCGCCCTGCCGGACGTGCCCGCGCTGAAACAGGGGCTGCGGACCGTGAAGCAGGACATGGAAGACGCGGTGAACAGGCTCTGCACCGACCCCAAGGCAGACCTGACCAGGATCGAACGACTGGTACTGGACCACAGCGCGCGGCGGATCATGATGGAACGCGCCTGGACGATTGCGACGGGGTTCGAGAAGGATCCATCCGCCCTCCCCCCCGTAGCCGAGCTGATCTACGGAACCCGCGACACGCCAGCAGCGAGTACCTCCCCGTGAGCAAGGCGCTGATTGTTCACGCACATTCGCAGCCGGATTCGTTCGTTACCGCGACTGTCCGTCGTCAGAACATTTGGCGCAGATCGCAGCGTAGATTAGCGGAGCGTCGGCCTCGTCTGGGGGTTGATGTTACACCCAGTGGGTTTAGGCCGCACCGCCGTCATCGCGCTGTTTTGACAGGATGAACCCCGGATAGCCCTTGGCAGCCTCGTCAGCGCAGCGGCGATGGTAGACATCGACGCCTCCGATATAGGGCATGAACACTTGCGGCTTGCCTGGAATATTGGCGCCGCGATACCAGCTCGCGGCCTTGCCGAACAGCGTTGGTTCGGCAACCGCGTTGACATGTTCGACCCAGGCGTCCTGATCTTCCTGCCGCGCCTCGATCCGGTTCACGCCGACGTGGCGCATGTGGGTCAGGCATTCGGCGATCCAGTTGGCGTGCTGCTCGCATGACAGCACCATGTTGCTTATCACCGACGGGCTGCCCGGCCCGGTTATGATGAAGAGGTTGGGGAAATCAGCGATTGCGACTCCAAGATAGGCCCGCGGCCCTTCCGCCCATGCATCGCGCAGCGAAATTCCGCCGACACCGCGGATGTCCATGGCAAGCAGCGCGCCGGTGATGGCGTCGAAGCCGGTAGCAAATACGATCGCATCGACGCGGTAGGTCGCGTCACGGGTACGGATGGCATCGGCTGTAAGTTCTGCGATGGGAGCTTCGCGAAGATTGACCAGGCTCACATTGGGCCGATTGAAGGTCGCATAATAACCCGTGTCGACGCAGATGCGCTTCGTCCCGATCGGATAGTCGCGCGGCATTAGCTGATCGGCGACATCCGGGTCATCGACGATCTCACCGATTTTGCGCCGGACGAAATCAGCTGCAAACCCGTTCGCGACCTCGTTTGTGGCAATATCGGTAAAGGCGTACATGAAGTTGGTGCCGCCCTTGTTCCACCGCCTCGAAAGTTCGGCCTCGCGATCCGCGGGGGGCATCTCGTCGGCTTGCTTGGTGGCGTATTCGTGGAGCACGCCCGAGCGGGAATGGCGGGCCTCCTCACGCAGTCGGCAATGGTCGGAGCGCCACAGCTCCTCATGCTCGGGTGGCCGCGGTCCATTCTTCGCCGGCACGCTGAAGCTTGGAGTCCGCTGGAATACGTAAAGCTGCTCTGCTTGTTTGGCGATCTCCGGGATGGCCTGGATTCCGGACGACCCGGTACCGATGACACCGACCCGCTTGCCGGTGAAATCGACTCCTTCGCGTGGCCATTCGCCGGTGCGGTAGGTCTCTCCCCGAAACTGATCGATGCCAGGGATATCGGGTAGCCGCGACGATGACAGGCAACCGGTTGCCATGATGCAATAGCGGGCGGTGAAACGATCGCCGGTGTCGGTCTCAATGGTCCATGTCGAAGCGGCGTCGTCGAAGGTCGCCGCCACGACCCGGGTATCGAACCGCATATGGCGTTTAAGGTCGAAACGGTCAACGACATGGCCGATATAGGACAGGATCTCGGGCTGCGTGGCGAAGCGTTCGCTCCAGCGCCACTCGCGCTCGATTTCGTCGGAAAAGGAATAGCTATATTCCCAACTCTCGACGTCACACCGCGCACCGGGATAGCAGTTCCAGTACCACGTGCCGCCGACATCGCTTCCGGCCTCGAACACCTGAACATTGAGACCGTCCTGGGTCAGGCGATAGGTCAGATAGATTCCGCCGAAACCCGCTCCCACCACGATCACGTCGAAATCAGTCGATTGTCCCATGAATTTGCCCACCCGGTTTCAAGTGAAACCTCCTAGATCGAGGAGGCGGCCTTTTCAAGATTGCCGAGAGTTCTGGTGATGAGTAAAGCGGCGTTTAATCCGATTTTGGGCAGCAAAATTCTCCGGGCGCATCACGAGCAATCATCAAAATCATGAAGCAAGCGCGACCAGATAATGTTCCGGCGGATCGAGTGATCGATTTCGATGTGAACAATCCGCGCGATCTCGCTCGCGGATTTCATGAATCCTTCGAAGTGCTCCAGCAGCCAAACGTCCCTGACCTTGTCTGGACACCCCGCAACGAGGGCCATTGGCTGGTAACCAGCGGCAAGCTGATGATGGAGATTTTTCCGGACTTCGAGAATTTTTCCAACCGGATCATCGTCATCCCCAAGTCAGTCGGCGAACAACATCAAATGCTGCCGACGACTTTGGATCCGCCCGACCACCGCCATTACCGGGTGCTGCTCAACGCCGGGCTGTCCGCCAAAGTCGTCAATGCTCGCGAAGATTCGATCCGCGGCATGGCCGCCCGATTAATTGACGGCTTCGCGGGCGACGGCCATTGCAATTTCGTTTCGGACTATGCCGAGAAACTCCCGATCCACGTCTTCCTCGGGATGGTCGATTTGCCGCTCGACGATGCCGCCAAGCTGAAATACTGGTCCGATCTGATCGTTCATCCCGACGGAACAATGAGCTATGCCGAAGCCGCCCAACTGATCTACGATTACCTCGACCCCTACATCGAGCGTCGCCTGACGACCGGCGGGGACGATCTCCTCAGCCAAATCGTCAATGGTCAGGTGCGCGGGAACCCTCTGACCAAGGCGGAAATGCAGAGCTTGTGCATGCAGGCATTGCTTGGCGGGATCGACACTGTCGTCAATTTTCTGGGCTTCGTTTTCCGTTTCCTCGGTGAAAATGCCGACAAGCGGTCGGAGCTGGCCGACAATCCCGGGTTCATCCCGGGGGCAATCGAGGAATTCCTTCGCCGATTTCCGGTGGTCAATGTCGCTCGAGAAGTGCGCCACGACCTGGAATATGCCGGTGTCCATTTGAAGAAGGGCGATGTCATCATGCTCGCCAGCGCGCTCGTCGGAACCGACGAGCGCATGAATCAATGCCCGCTTGAAGTCGATTTCCACCGGACATCCGCGCAGCATGGCACGTTCGGCAAAGGCATTCATTTCTGTCCTGGCGCATTTCTGGCAAGGACCGAGGTACGGATCACGATCGAGGAATGGCTCAAGCGAATTCCCGATTTCCAAGTCGCCCCCGGTGCCGATGTCAGTTTCTGCAGTGGCATTGTCGGCGGTGTCAAAAGCCTTTCGCTGGTATGGGACCGGTCGACGATCCAAGACGGAAACTTAGTGCCCACCGCCTAACGAAATCATTTTTCCTAATCTGCCATCAATAAGGAACTGGGTGCCATGCTGAACGACAAGGTCATCATCGTCACCGGCGCGGGATCGGGCATCGGCCGGGCAACCAGCCGAATCCTTGCCAAGTCGGGCGCCAAGGTCATCGTGGCCGACCTGTCGGAAACCGGCGCCAAGGAAACCGAAGCGCTGATCCTTGAGGACAAAGGGATCGCCCGCGCCGTGCGCGTCGATGTGACGATCGAGGCCGAAGTCAAGGCGATGGTCGATTTTGCAACCGAAACCTTCGGCAGACTCGATGGAGCATTCAACAATGCCGGCATAATGATGCACAGCAAGCTTCCCGACGAACTTGAGGTCAGCGAATGGAACAAGGTTCTGAACGTGAACCTGAACGGATTGTATTATTGCCTGAAATACGAGATCGCGGCGATGCGGCGGACCGGCGGTGGAGCGATCGTCAACACCTCGTCCGTCACCGGTGTTGCCGGTATTCCGTACGGCATAGAATATGTCACTTCGAAACACGGCGTGCTCGGCGCGACGCGCGGCGCGGCTTGCGATGCCGCTGTCACTGGCGTGCGCGTGAATGCGGTGCTGCCTGGATCGATCAACACGCCGATGACTGCGGCCGCCGCGAACAATCCGGAATTTGCCGACATCATGCAGGCCATTCTCGAGCGACATACGGTCGGCCGCCTGGGAGAACCCGAGGACGTGGGCTACGCGGTCAAATGGCTGCTGTCCGACGAAGCTTCGTTCATTAACGGAGCAGCGCTGCCGGTCGACGGCGGCTACACAGCGCGCTAAGGAACCTTTCAGGGCTGCACAGCATCGCAGGTTCGGTTTCGACTTCACAAACGGCTTTAGTGCCCCCTTCGAAGGAAAGAGACATGCTCAAGGTTCACCATCTCAAAAATTCCCGCTCGACCCGTATCATCTGGCTGATGGAGGAATTGGGCCTCGAATATGAACTCGTGGTCCACGATCGAAACGCGGCGACACTTCGCGCTCCGGACGCGCTGTCGCGGCTCCATCCGCTTGGCAAGGCTCCGCTTCTACAAGCCAATGATACTGTCATCGCCGAGTCGGGTGCAATCATCGAATATGTTCTCGAAACGTCGGCCGAAGGCCGCCGCCTGGCCCCGCAGCCCGGCGAGGCTGAACGCGCCAAATATCTGGAATTGCTTCACATTGCCGAAGGTTCGGCGATGTTTCCGATCCTTGTCTTGCTGCTTGGGGGAATGACGGGGGGTTTGAACGACGGCTTCAGGGGGTTCGTCACACCCGAGCTGGACAAGACACTCGACTATGTAAGTGCGACGCTCGGTCAGAAAGACTATCTCCTCGAACGGGGCTTCTCGGCTGCGGACATCCAGATGGCCTATGTGATGGAAGCGGCACGCATGGGCGATTGGCTGGCGGGACGGGACTCGCTGCAACGCTATCTGGCGAGACTCGAACAGCGCCCCGCCTTCCAAAAAGCAATCGAGAAAGGCGGCCCCATGGCACTGTCTGCCGATCAGGTCGCCGGAGACAGAATCGCTGGCGATCCGCCCGGCAAATGATCGTGACTGGTTCGAAGACCTGCGGGAGCCGGCCTGAAAGATGACGGCCGGCAATTGCCAATCCTGTTCGCAGTGCGACACATCCGGGACAGATCGCGTGACCCGGATGTAATCGCTGGCGTCCGTTCGCTTAATTCGCCGCCCAGCCGCCATCTACTGAAACTTCCGCACCAGTCATATAGGATGCTGCTGGTGAAGCAAGAAACGCAACGACTTCGGCAACCTCCATGGTCTCTCCCGGCCGGTCGAAGATGGTTGCGCCCATCAGCAACTTGAACATCTCCGGGGAATCAAGGTATTCCCGGCTGAGCGCGGTCAGGATGAGGCCTGGATGAACTGAATTCACCCGGATTTTATAAGGGCCGTATTCGACTGCGAGCGCCTTGGTGAAGAGGCGTATGGCGCCCTTGGTTGCTCCATAGAGGGCAGTATTCGGAACGCCTGAGCGAAGTCCGGCGAGCGAGGATATGTTCACGATCGATCCACCGCCGGCTGACTTCATTCCCGACAGCACGGACTTGCAGCCGAGAAATACACCTTTCATGTTGACCGCGAACAGCAGGTCGAACTCGGCCACCGTAGCCTCGGCGACTGGGGTGATCCTCGCGACACCGGCGTTGTTCACCAATATATCGATGCGGCCGTGCCGATCCTGGACACCGCCGACCAGGGAAAGCCAATTCTCCTCGCTCGCCACGTCGAGTGAAACGAACGTCGCTCCATGGCCGGCACCGCGAATTTCTTCGGCCAGGCGTTCGCCGGAAGCGACATCGATGTCGCCAATGATGACATGAGCACCGCGCTCGGCAAGCAGGCGGCAATGGGCTTCCCCCATACCATTCGCTCCGCCCGTGACGATGGCCACTTTCCCGGTGAGATCATATGCGGCCATCCGAAATTCCTTCGCAGGTGTGAATTGGCTCCCGCCCTGGGCTTTGGAAGCGCAATATGCTCGATCACAATCGCACCAGCCTGTCTGCTATAATCTTTGTCTGGCGGACATAGCCCGAGATGATGGCTCGCACGAGCCGGGTCGGATTCAAGTTCGGGCCTGGTCACAACCGCCAATAGCATAATGTCATGATCGATAGTCAGAATAGCTATTGACGCTGAGCTTTGCCCGATCTCTAAACTATCAGTGGGCGTTACATCGCTCAGACACTTGCTTGACGGCCCGGGCAGGCTGGGGTTCCGGATTTTGTCTGGACGCCGCATAACGGCGGGCATTGGATGGCCATCCGGGGGGAAATGCTCGCGGAGTGATCATCGCGGTGCGTCTTGCGACCCCGTATGGCGGCGGCCCCTACTGCGGAGGACAAATCCTTTGAAGACCATTCGGATTGGCGCCGGCGCCGGCTTCGCTGGGGACCGGATCGAACCGGCGGTGGAATTGGCCGAACTAGGACAGCTCGACTATCTCGTTTTCGAATGCCTTGCCGAGCGAACGATCGCGCTCGCGCAGCAGGCACGCCTGCTTAACCCGGACGGCGGCTATGACCCGCTGCTGGCTGCGCGCTTCCGCGCTGTCCTGCGACAATGCTACGCGCGCGGCACCAAGATCATCACCAACATGGGAGCGGCAAATCCCATTGGCGCGGCGAAGCAGGCGGGCGAGGTCGCCCGGGAGCTTGGTCTTCATGGCCTTAAGATTGCCGCAGTTGTTGGTGACGACGTGGTTCAACTTGTCCGCGCCGGTGCGTTCCCGCTGACCGACCGCACGGGCACCAGCCTCGATCTTGGCGAACGCATGATCTCCGCCAATGCCTATCTCGGCGCTGCACCGATCGTCGAGGCTCTGGAAGGCGGAGCCGATGTGGTGATCACAGGCCGGGTCGGCGATCCCGCCTTGTTCGCAGCGCCGATGATCCACGAATTCGGCTGGTCAGGCGAAGATTGGGACCGGCTGGGCAAGGCCACGGTCATCGGGCACCTGCTCGAATGTGCGGGCCAGGTCACCGGCGGCTATTTCGCCGATCCCGGCTACAAGAGCGCACCCGATCTGGCGAGATTGGGCTTTCCGCTGGCGATCGTCGATGAAGGCGGAGACGCGATCATCACCAAGGTCGAAGGGTCCGGCGGCCGGGTAAGCCTGATGAGCTGCAAGGAACAATTGCTCTACGAACTTCATGATCCGGCCTGTTACTACCAGCCCGACGTCATAGCCGATTTCTCCAACGTGACTCTTGCCGACGCCGGCGACGACCGCGTCGCCGTCAGCGGAGCGAGCGGTCGTCCTCCGACCGGCTTGCTCAAAGTGACCATCGGTTTTCGCGACAGCTTCGTTGGCGAAGGTGAGATGTCCTATGCGGGACCGAACGCGCTTGCCCGCGCACGCCTTGCGCTTGACATCGTCCGCGCGCGCTTGGTGCTAACAAAGGTGGAGACCTCGGAACTGCGCTGCGACATCATTGGGGTCGATGCCGTGCATCGCGGAGCCGGCGCCGGGTTGGCCTCTGAGCCGCGCGAGGTCCGTATCCGCGTCGCTGGCCGGACCGGGAGCTTGAGCGAAGCGATCCGCATCGGCAATGAAGTCGAAACCTTATGGTCGAACGGACCCGCGGGAGGCGGCGGCGGACGCAAGATGGCACGCGAGATTATCGCCACGGCCTCGACCTTGATCGCGGCCGGGCTAGTCCGGTCCTCCGTCAGCTACGAGGTCGCCTGACATGAAGCTGCACGAAGTGGCCCACGCTAGAGCCGGCGACAAGGGCAACATATCGAACATCTCGGTCATCGCTTTCGAGCCGGGCGATTATGCTTATCTGGTCGAACATTTAACAGCCGAACGGGTGCGGGATCATTTCAGCGACGTGGTTCTGGGACATGTCGATCGCTATGAGATGCCCAATCTCGGTGCCTTGAACTTCGTTCTCCACGAGGCTCTGGGTGGCGGTGTGACCAGAACCCTATCACTCGACCCACACGGAAAATCGCTCAGTTCGTCGCTGCTTGAAATTGAGATGCCGGATCAGGTCAGGAAATCCGGCTAGCGGCGGCGCGCACTTGCCGCCTCATGGGACCCTGCCTCATGCGTTACGTTGTGCCATGAGGTGGCAGGATGAAATAGAGGGCGATCTTGGCCTCATGGCATATCACTGACATTTCGCGGCGGGGCGTTGACGCGAAATCCCCCGCCACGGGTAACTTCATTTAAGGCGGAACTTTGCCGAAACGCCATATATTGTCGGACGCCCGGTGAAGCGGAACTGGGCATCAAGGAAGGTCGTGACGCTGGTGGTATAGACCTTGTTGAACACGTTGCGGCCAAAAGCCATGACTTCCCACGATCCATCTGTAGCCCCGACGCCGGCACGCAGATCAACGGTCGTATAACCATCGATTTCAAAATCCGAGGCCTTGAGCACATCGTTGAAGAAGGTGCCGTTCTGCTTGCCCTGATAGACAATGCCGCCGCCCACAAATGGCGTTACATCGCCCATGGTCCATTCATAGTTGATGTCCGCATTGGCACTGAATTTCGGCGTATAGGGAAGCTCGGATCCCTTGAAATCACCGGTATAACCACCCGTATTGTACACGGCCAGTCCGTCGGGAGATGTGGAGAACGAACTTGTCACCTTCGATTTGAGATAGGTTCCGCTGCCGGTCAATGTCAGTCCCTCGACGGGCCTGATCCTAACATCAG
>JANMCD010000302.1:0-6100 GCA_031360905.1 Novosphingobium sp. | reverse complement strand
TTGACCGTATCGCCCGCGTCCACTTGGCCGAAATCGACCGCAAGATCGCGGATTTGTCGGCACTTCGCAAAGAGCTTGCACGCCTGATCGGCACATGCACTCACGGCACTGTGGCCGATTGCAAAATCATCGAGACCTTGGGCCCCCCGGCAGACCCTGCCCGCCGTGTTCGTCTGGCATTATCGCTGGTGTGATGCCGCAAAGGCGGCACATCGCAGGAAATCAAAAGCCATAATGCAAAACGAGACGGCGGGCTGATCTACGGTCACTTCTGGTCCATTATCCCGTCAGCGGCATAGACATTGGCCGCAAAGCCCTCGACTGCACGGGTGCAGCCTGCAAGTTGTTCCTGCGCGGTTGTGCGCGCTGTGCCAGCAAAAAAATCACGCGCACTGATTTTTCCAAGCCAGATTTCGAGCTTTTTCAAATCGTCTTCGACCTCTTCCATCTCAGCGAAAGTGAATTTTTTCGCGGCGATCTCCTTGGCCACCTCGTCAAGCAGCCCTTGGGCGCGAGTCGCGAACTCTTGATATTCACGCTGCCGGTCAGTCGCGAACCGCGTCATCATCTCGTGGTCATCCGCCACGGCAGTTGCCTCGAACAGACTGGCACTGCCGCCTTGCGACTGCACGGTCTGTGCAAGCTCGTTCAACAGCATCTGATGGGCTTTGCTCGCTGGCAACATCCACGCGCCATGTTCAACGCTGGTTGCCCCCGCTGCGCGCAAGCGACGCCAGAGTGCCACCCGCGCGCTCGATGCGGTTGCCGGAATCTGGGTAAGCAGGAGGAGCCACCGAAGCTTGGTCATGGAAAATGTAATAGGTGTTGCATCATACGCGGCGCTCTTTAGGAAGTAATAGCTGTTACAATAGGATGCGCGCCGCCGATGACAAACCGTAAATTCCACCGCTGGCTGAGCGTCATTGGGATAATCTTTTTCCTCTCGGTCTCGCTCACGGGCATATGGATGCAGGCCGAGGCGATCTTTGGCGAGGACGAAGCCGCACGCGAAGCGATGGCGGAAATCGTGTCGCCTGCCTCGCTGTCAGCGCCGCTGCCGTTAAATTCGGCGTCGCTCGACAAAGCGCGAACGGTCGTTCTCGCCCGCTATGGCAATCGTCCCGTTGCCTCGATCGATTGGGTTATCAAGGCTCCGGTTCCCGCCTATGTGTTCCATCTCGACGGCGCGGAGCCGATCAAGGTGACGGTTAGCACTGCAACCGCCGCACTCACAAAGTCCGAACCCGATGGCGAAGATTGGGTGGTGCGCCTGCATACCGGCGAGATACTGGGCGACGGCGGCAAATTCCTCGGGCTGGCATGGGGGCTGGCGCTGATTGCTATGAGTATTACCGGCATCATCCTCTATCTGAAAATGCTGCGGGCGCGGCGCACAGGCTCGGCGAGCAAGGTTCGCGGATGGCGGCGGTATTTCTGGTGAGGGTTTCGCTCTCCCCTTTGACCATGGCGCTGCTGGCGGTCACGGCAACGCCAGCCTTGGCGCAATCGACTCCAGCAACCGATGTTCCTCCGGTTGTAGCGTTCAACCCTGACGCGGGCGTTGTCGTCCAGTCGGGCGATTTCCGCATCACCGCTTGGGGCTTTGCGGAACGGCTGATCGATCCAGATGGCAAGGATGGCTGGCGGCGGGTGCGGCACGGGGCAGAGTTCGATCTCCCGCGCCTGACGCCGCATTTGCGCGCAGCGGTCGTCTATGAAGTCGATCTGACCAACAGCGATTTCCTCCGCAACGGCCCGTTTCGCCGCAATTTCGAAAACCTGTTCGTTTCGCTCCAGGATGCCGACGATCCGGGCCGGTTCCGGGTGCTGTTCGGGCACAACACCCATATCCTGTCGCGCGACGATAACCTGTCTTCGGGCAACCTGCCGACGATCAACCGTTCGCTGGTTCTCGAAGAGCATGGCTCGGTCAACGCTTTCGGCGCGCAAATGGGGTTCCAGCTACAGAAGGCGCTGTCGCCCGGGGCCACCGTCCAGGTTTCTGTAGGGGATAACCGGGGGTCGCTGAACGCCACAGAATACCACGGCAGCATCGGGCGCTCGGTCGCGGGCAAGCTCCTCCTGACACCCGTCAATGACGCGCAAGGGGCGCTCAAGCTGACGCTGGGCTTCGCCAGCGACTATACAAGCGGCATCACCAATCGCAGCTTCACTCTGGGAACAGCGATCGCCGCAGCACCGCTGGGGGGCGTTCCGGCAACGGGCGGCAAGCTGACTTTCGAGGCGGATGCGACCTATACCTTCCGGCTCGCGGGCCGCCCTGTGACGATTGAGGGTGAGGTGATCCGCTCGCGGTTCTCCGGTAGCGGGAGCGACGTGCTTGGCGGCTACGCGATGGCGCAGTTCTCGCTGTTCGACGCGCCCAAGCCGGGCGACCTGGATCTTTTCCTGCGTTACGATTTTGTCAGCCTCGGGCAGGACACGATCACAGGTCGAGCGAACCAGCAGGCGCTGCGCGCCGGGTTCAACTATAATCTGCCCTTCACCGGCAAGCGCGCCAGCCTGCACCTTGAATATGCGCACAACACCGTCAGTGGCCCTGCGGCAATAGTCACCGCGCCGTCGCCCGGCGACGAGTTCCGTATCGGGGTCAGGATCAGCCTCCAGCGCTATCAGCGGCATTGAGGTGGGCGCGGAGCTGCCTCGCCCGGATCGTCCTCCTCGTATTCCCCGCGCGGTCTGGGCGCTGGGGTTCGTCAGCCTTTTCATGGATCTGTCGTCCGAGATCATCCACGCACTGCTGCCGCTGTTCCTGACGGCGACTTTGGGTGTGAGCGTCGCCATGGTCGGGCTGATCGATGGCATCGCCGAGGCAACCGCTTCAATCAGCAAAGTGTTCTCGGGTTATATCTCGGACCGGATCGGGCGGCGCAAGCCGCTGATCCTTCTGGGCTATGGACTGGGTGCCTTGAGCAAACCGCTGTTCGCTCTGGCTGGCTCAGCGCCCGTGGTGCTCGGCGCGCGGTTTGCAGACAGGATCGGCAAGGGTTTGCGAGGTGCCCCGCGCGATGCGCTGGTTGCCGATGTTACGCCAGATGCCATTCGCGGGCGGGCTTTCGGGCTGCGCCAGTCGCTCGATACGGTTGGAGCGTTCGCGGGACCGCTGCTGGCCATCGGGCTGATGGCAGCCTTTGCAAACGACATGCGCCTTGTCTTCTGGGTTGCAGTCGTCCCGGCAATACTGGCTGTTCTTTGTGTGATCTTTGGCGTGGAGGAACGGATCGATCGCGCGGCACCCAAACCAGAACGCCCGCCGATCGCGTTTGCCGATCTCAAAAGTCTCGAGCGTCCGTTCTGGGACGTCGTCGCGCTTGGCGTCATCTTCACCCTGGCGCGGTTCAGCGAAGCATTCCTGATCCTCAAGGCATCGTCCGAGGGGCTCCCGCTGACCTATGCGCCCACCGTGCTTGTCGCCATGAATGTGGTCTATGCGCTCGGTGCCTATCCAGCTGGCATTGCATCAGATCATGTGTCGGAACGCATTCTGCTGGGTTGGGGGCTGGTCTGCCTCATCCTGGCCGATCTTGTCCTGGCGCTGGTTTCAGGACTGGCCGGCGCATTCGCCGGGATTGCACTCTGGGGTCTGCACATGGCGCTCACGCAAGGCTTGATGGCCAAGCTGGTTGCAGATCAGGCACCTGCGGAGTTGCGAGGGTCCGCCTTCGGTCTGTTCAATCTCGCCACAGGAATCGCGCTGCTCGCTGCCAGTGTCGTCGCGGGTTTATTGTGGGACAAGATCGGCGCGAATGCGACTTTTTTTGCCGGAGCAGCCATTGCCGCAGCTGCGCTCTTAGCCCTTAATTTCGGCAGAACAGCGCGCCGTGTAACTTCTGCGGGATCACGGCCGAATTGACATTCAGCCCCCTCAAGAGCATTTCGGCATCAATATGAAATTCCTGTTCCGCCATCTCCTGTTGCTCGGGGTCATTTTTGGCCTTGCCGGGCAGAGCGTGGCGTTTGCGTCCAGTCCCTGTGCTGAGATGCAAAACGAACAGGCGATGGCCGGGCCGATGGCTGGAATTTGGGATTGCGCGATGGGCCAGCACAAGACCGATAAGGAATCTACCCCGCGCAAGGAAATGACGCCGGGCTGTCTCGCCATGGTGGGATGTGCGGCTCTTGTTGCCTTTGATACGGTGACACCGACCATCGAGGCACCGCTTCTCGTAGCAAGCCTCAATCTCTGGCCAGCAACGCCAGTCCTGCTCGGGCGCAGTATCGCGCCCGATCCTGACCCCCCTTCACTCCTTGGCTGAACCGACCGGCGATTAGCGGCCTCAACTGCCGCTCTGCGCTTGAATGCGATTCAACCAAGGATTTTTGACATGAAGACGATACTGACATTTGCCGCAGCCATTGCGGCATTCACCACCGCATCCGCCAGTTTTGCGCTCACGCCTGCTGGCGGCCATTGGGAATGGCAGTCCCGCTCGACCCCTGGGCCGAACAAGTCCAACGCGCCCCAGCAGGTTCGCGTCTGGGTCAAGGACGGTGGCACCGATGTGGCGGCCTGCAACTGCGACATGATGAAGTTGAGCGCTGCCGACTGTTTGATGGACATGCAGGGCAAGCGTACCGCTCCGTCGGCAGGCTAAGCGAGTTGCCGGGCCGATACCATAAGCAAGAAGGCCAGCCGCGTGGCGCCGAGGGAGTTTCAAGGCTTCGTCGGCGCCCGTATAGCCGGTGACCGCTACTTGCAATTCGACCTGATCGCTCAGGAGATGTCCGTGAGACTTCCCGTCCTGGCACCGCTACTCGCGGTGATCCCCGGTGTTGCGTCAGCCGAACCTATGACGTTCAATGCAGCGCTGGAGCGGGCCGCGGCAAATGCACCGTCGGTGCGAGCGAACGAGGCTGGGGTTGAAGCCACGCGCTCGGCTGCGATTGCCGCGGGCCGGGTCCCCGATCCGACGCTGTCAGTCGCATCGACAACTTCCCCATCTCGAGGCCGCCCGCGTTCAGCTTCAACCGCGACAGCATGACAATGGGGCGCATCGGTCTCGAGCAGGCAGGCATCGGCGTTGCCGAAGCCAATCTGGCGGTCGAGGCGCAGAATGTGCGCGGCAAATGCGCATGTCAACGGCGGTCGGATTCCAGGCCAGCATGGCGGAGTAAAAGCAGGCCAGTGATGATGGGATGACATTATGAAGAGGCCCCGATCGGGGCCCTCTTCATAATGTTGGCGGCTTGTCGGATCAGGTTGTGGTGATCTCGCCGGTGTCTATGAGGTCCAACAAGCGCTCACAGAAATGTTCGCCCATAAGTTGAGTTGGAGTCAAGTTCATGGCGATTGTAATGCTTGGAAAGCAGATTGCGGCTTCGCAGGCCCGCTCTGCGATAAACATGGCCAGATGGTCAGCCAGGCAGCTTGCTTCAGCTGCGGCCACGGCATCATGCGGTGAAATGTCGCCAAGGTCAGGGTCGCTCCAGCGGAGAAGAGCTTCAAGGGCAACCACTTCGAAGGTCCTAGAAACAATCGGCTGAAAGTGCGCAGATATGCGTTCACCTTCTCGAAGCGCATCCCCAAGCTTCCGCTGAAACAATATCTTACGATCGACTGAACTGCCCCGAGATTGCCGGAGGCCCCAACTCCTGAGAGGAAGGGCCCCCAACACTTTTTCAGCAGCGTGTTAATGCATGTTACAATACTTGTCCTATTTCTCGCTCGCGACTGCGCGATTGGCAATGGTTCACCCAAGCAGCAATTGGATCGAGGCCCTGGTCCCAGAACCATCAGAAACCGCTCAGCCGGATGCGCTGCGCCCGGCCGCCGTTGCGTTCAAAATGCCATGCGAGGAACTGGCTGATGCTGTCGACCTGATCGTCGTGGCGGCCGTGTGGGAAGGTGGCGAGTTCGACACGCAGCTCCTCGAGCCACGGGGCGCGCTCGGGGAGCCAGACATGGCCGGCCTCGATGCGGGCGGATTGCGCATGCAGCCGGGTGATCTTGTCATCCTTTGGCAGGAACGCGGTGGGATAGGGGATGCCGTGCGATTCCGAGCGCAGCTGCTGGATGAGTGCCGTACCAGTTCCTTTGTCCTCTACGATGATGGAACGCGGGTGCCACTGCCTGGCCAGA
>JANMCD010000296.1:0-3115 GCA_031360905.1 Novosphingobium sp. | reverse complement strand
CGTTCGTTCTGAGCCAGGATCAAACTCTCAAGTTTGTGTCCCAATCAGACCAGCACGGATCGAAATCCGCTAACTGACTTAATTGAATTTAAGGAGCCATTACCTGCACTTATTCAAACGTATGGTTACGTAAGGACATGTAACGGGTAACGACTTGGTTACGGGTATCCGGAGCCTTAAAGCCCCCGGACCCGGCGCCGTCGCCCACATGTCCCTTCATCTAAAACCGACAATGTCAAAGAGCCACACAACAAAACAGGCGGACAACAAAGCCACCCCGATTTGGTACCGGGGGACTGCTGTCCGTATTTGCTGGCGACCGAGCGGCAGGCCGTCGTTTGAAGGACGGCTCCGCTGCGGTGACCGGGCATATATGGAGGGCGGCCCCCGTGGTCAACGTGTTTTTGCAAATTTGTTTCAGATGCGCAGATAAACCACGGGAATCTGCCAATTGGGGCCCGCCGAACCGAGCGCCTCGATCATATTCCGGCGGCTCCTGACAGAAAATTGCCACTTTTTTAGGCGAGACTCGGCCCAGCGCACTGGTTTGGGCACCCACCATGGTTGAGAAATATTCACCAATGCGCGCTAGGCGTTGGACCATGGAAACCCCCGGGATCGCGCTGGAGCCGGCAGGCGGGTTCGCCGAACGGGTGCGCGCGGCGGTATTCTGGCGTTGGGGAAGCCAGGCGCTGGGGCAGCTGATCACCTGGACAGCGACGCTGCTGGTCGTGCGCCTGCTCAATCCGCACGATTATGGTCTGTTCGCCATGACCCAGGCGGTGCTGACCGCCCTGAACTTCCTCAACGGCTACAGTTACGCCACCTCGCTGATCCAGGCCAAGCAGGTTGACAAGCGCCGGATCGGCCAGGTCTTTGGCCTGCTGATCGTCTCGAATACCCTGCTCGCGGGCGCGCAGCTGCTCGCCGCACCCCATGCCGCCGCTTATTACGGACAGCCGGAAGTGGCGGTCATGCTGCGGGTGCAGGCCCTCGTCTATCTGACCACGCCGTTCATCGCCCTCCCCTCCGCCCTGCTCGCCAGGCAGCTCGACTTCCGGCGGCAGGCGCTGATAAATCTGGTTTGCGCCTGCGTTGGCGGGACCGTGGCGCTGTCGCTTGCTGCCTCGGGTTACGGTGTCTGGGCGCTGGTCTGGGCGCCGATTGCCGGGTTTGGCACCCGGGCGCTGGGCCTGACCCTAATTTCGGGCGGACTGGTGCGCCCCATCTTCGATTTCCGCGGCGCCGGCGATATCGTCGGCTTTGGCACCGCTCTCACCCTGTGCCAGCTATTCTGGATTCTACAGAGCCAGTCCGACATCGTCATCGCCGGGGGCAGTTTCACGCCGCATGACCTGGGACTATACTCCGAAGCCCTGTTCTTGACGCTGATCTTCACCGGCCGATTCCTGCCCCCGCTCAACGAAGTCGCGTTCCCTGCCTTTGCCGAGCTTAACGCCGCCGGCAAGCCGCTGGCGCCGGCGTTCCTCTCCAGCATTCGGCTGATCATGCTGGTTGCCGCGCCGTTCTATATCGGTTTGAGTCTGACCGCCGGGCCCTTGGTGGCGACGTTTTTCGGGCCCAAATGGGGCGAAATGGTGCCAATTGTCGCGGGTCTCGCCCTTGCCATGCCGGCGATGGCCTTGCAGATCGCCTGCTCGCCGGCAACCAACGCGCTGGGCCGGCCACAGATCTATCTCAGCACCAGCCTTGTCGGCGCGCTGGTCATGCCGGTCTGCTTCTATTTCGGCGCAGCGCAGGGCCCGCAAGGTCTGGTGGCGGCCTGGCAGATTGCCGCGCCGATCCTGCTGGCGGCGACCCTGGCTCTGACCCTGCCGGCAATTGGTGCGCGGCTGACCGATCTTGCCGCTGCGTTGGCGCCGGTGATCCTTGGCTGCGGGGCGATGGCGCTCGCGGTCATGGCGATGGCGGAAATCACCGCAGGGCTTGCCGCGCCGCTGCAGCTGGGAGTGCGGACACTCGCCGGAGCGGCGATCTATGTCGGCACGATCGGCCTGTTCTGGCCGCATATCCTGAAGGAAACCTGGGAGATGTTGCGCAAGAAGCGCACCGCTTCGCCGCCGGCCGGACTGCTGGCCTGAGGTCGGCCCGCATGGCAGCCTGCCAGCCATGATGATTCGCGCCCGGACCGCCGCCATGCTACGATCAAATGCGGCAAACCTCCGCATCGGGTTTGCCCTTGGGAGATGCTCTCATGCCGGGCCTGGCGGCAGCACTGGCTCTGTTGCTGGCCAACAGCGAACTTCCCGCGACTCATGCCGCGAATCCCTTGCCCGAAGCAGGCGACATCGCCATCATCAAAACCAGGACCGACGTCGATCTCCGCATGACCGTACCGGTCCGGATCGGCCAGCAGGGGCCGTTTCGCTTCGTCATCGATACCGGCTCGCAAACCACGGTGCTGTCGACCGATCTCGCCCGGCAGCTGGCGCTGCCCTCGGCGCGCACGGCGCGGATTGTCGGCATCGGCGGGAGCCAGACGGTGTCCACGGCGATTGTCGAAGAGCTGGGGCTCGGCAAGCGGTCGCTTTACAGTCTGGAAGTCGCCCTGCTGGAAGCGGCGCATATCGGCGCGGACGGCATCGTCGGGATCGACAGCCTGCAGCGCCAGCGGGTGCTGCTCGATTTCGCGCGGAACACCATGGCGGTCGGCGATGCGCGCAGCCTGGGCGGCAATGGCGGCTTTGAGATCGTTGTCACCGCCCGCCGCCGCCGCGGTCAGCTGATCATGACGGACGCGGTAATCGACGGGGTGCGCACCGATGTCGTGATCGATTCCGGGGCCGAGACCTCGATGGGCAACCGGGCGCTGCAGAACGCGCTGAGCCGGCGCCGGACCACCCAGCAGGCGATCCTCATCAGCGTCACCGGCCAGCGTATCACCGCAGACATCGGCTATCCCCGCAAGCTGGAGTTCGGCACGATCGGCATCACCAATTTGCTCGTCGCCTACGCCGATGCGCCGGTGTTTGCGGTCCTGGAGCTTGAGCGCAAACCGGCGCTGTTGCTGGGCATGCGCGAGCTGCGGCTGTTCAAGCGGGTGGCGATCGATTTTGACAGGCGCAAGGTCTATTTCGACACGCCCGAATAAGGA
>JANMCD010000282.1:0-26284 GCA_031360905.1 Novosphingobium sp. | reverse complement strand
CCTTACCCGCCAACTGGAGACGTTCCAGCCGGTCCATGAGGGCGAGGCGCGGGTCTATTCCTGCGGGCCGACGGTCTACAACTACCCACACATCGGCAACATGCGGGCCTATGTTTTCGCCGATGTGCTGGGCCGCACGCTTAGCTTCAAGGGCTACAAGCTCACCCATGTGATCAACATCACCGATGTCGGCCATCTGACCGACGATGCCGATGCCGGCGAGGACAAGCTGGAGAAGGCCGCTGCGGAAAATGCCCAATCGATCTGGGACATCGCGAAGCACTTCACCGAGGCTTACTGGGCGGACGTAAGGGCGCTCAACATTCGCCAGCCGGCGGAGTGGTCGGTGGCGACAAAATATGTGCCGGAGATGATCGAGTTTGCGAAAGGCATCGCGGCGAAGCACTGCTACGAATTGCCCGGCGGGCTCTATTTCGACGTTTCGACCGTTGCCGACTACGGCCGCCTTGCCCGTGCTGCGACCGATGAGGGCGAGGGGAGGATCGAGGCGGTCGAAGGCAAGCGCCACGCCGCCGATTTCGCCATCTGGCGCAAGACCCCGCCGGGCGAGACCCGTCAGATGGAATGGGATTCCCCCTGGGGCAGAGGCGCGCCGGGCTGGCATCTGGAATGCTCGGTGATGAGCGGCAAGCTGCTCGGCTTTCCCTTCGACATCCACACCGGCGGCATCGACCACCGCGAAATCCACCACCCCAACGAGATCGCGCAGAACCAGGCGTGTTGCCATTCCGATGCGAGCGGCGCGAACATCTGGATGCACAACAATTTTCTCGTTGAACGCTCTGGCAAGATGAGCAAATCGTCGGGCGAGTTTCTGCGGTTGCAGCTGTTGATCGACAAAGGCTATCACCCGCTCGCCTACCGGTTGATGTGCCTGCAGGCGCATTATAGGTCGGAGCTGGAGTTTTCATGGGAAAACTTGCAGGCGGCACTGGTGCGGCTGAAGCGAATCGTAATGGGGATCGAGAGACTACGCACAAAAGCGGCATCCGAGCCTTTAGGCCAAGCCGACATGACCATTAGCGATGTTGACAAAGCCCTTTCAAACGATCTCAACACACCACGGGTTCTTGATATTGCTTTGTCGATCTCGGAGGCAAAAGGCTACGCTTCTGATCGGCTCGAAGCGATTTTCGAGTGTGATAAGGTTCTCGGATTGAACCTTCAGACTTTGTCGCGCACCGACCTCCGCATCCGCCCCAAGAGCGCGCGCATCACCGAAGCCGGCATCGAAGCCACCCTTGCGGCCCGCAAAGAAGCCCGCGCCGCCAGGGACTTCGCCACCTCCGATGCCCTGCGCGATGAACTTGCCGCCAAGGGCGTCGAAGTGATGGATGGCGACCCGCTCGGCTGGGATTGGCGACTGGGCGATTGACTTCGCGCGCGCGGGAGGGAGGATGGGCTGCGTGACCGGAGCCACCGGCTTTCGAGCGCAGTTTCGCCCCGTGCGGCCCCATCGCTCGCCCTGTCTTTCCGGCCTTTCCCTTGCGCCCTGCGTTCCCTACATGCTCACCGCATGGCCCGCCCGACTCCCGCTACATTCGAAAAGACCAAGACCGTCGCCGAGAACCGGCGGGCGCGGTACGATTATTTTATCGAGGACATTCTCGAGGCCGGCATTGCGCTGACCGGCACCGAAGTGAAGTCGCTGCGCTTCGGCCAGGGTTCGATCGCCGAAAGCTACGCCGAGGTCCGCGCCGGCGAGGCCTGGCTGATCAACGCCAACGTCCCCGAATTCAGCCACGGCAACCGTTATAACCACGAGCCCAAGCGGCCACGCAAGCTGCTGCTGCACGAGCGCGAGATCGGCCGTTTGCAAGGGGCGGTCGAGCGCAAGGGGATGACGGTGGTGCCGTTGTCGATCTATTTCAATAGCCGCGGCCGGGCGAAGGTTGAGCTCGCGCTCGCCAAGGGCAAGAATGCGGCGGACAAGCGCCAGACGGTCAAGGACCGCGACTGGAAGCGCGAGCAAAGCCGAATTATGCGGGATCATCAGTGAACAGGCCGACATGACGAGAATGCTCCCACGCCTGGCGGAATGGACCCGGCGCAGAATGCCGACGCGCGACGAGATGGAGCGGAGCCGCTTCATCCCCAACAGCGTGCTGCGCTCAGAGCTGTGGCGCTTCACCCGCCGCTCGGTGCCGCGCGGGGTGGCGCTGGGGATGCTGGTTGGCATCCTCCTGCCGTTCGCCCAGATTTTCTTCGCCGCGCTGTTTAGCATTCCGGCGCGGGCGAATGTGCCGCTGGCGGCGGCGACCACCTTTGTCACCAACCCCTTCACCACGCCGTTCATCTGGGCGTTTTCCTACAAAGTGGGCGCAGCGCTGATGCGCGCGGATTCCATGATCCTTACCGGCCCGATCGACAGCCTGTTCCGGGTCACCGATTTCTGGTCGTTCCTGCAATGGCTCACCGCCGAAGGCGAGATTCTAGCGCTGGGCCTGCTGGTCGTGGCGGTGATCAGCGCGGCGGTGTGCTATCTGGCGGCCAGCTTTGGCTGGGGGATCTGGATCATGCGCAAGCACAAGGCGCGGCGGCAGCGGGGTCGGCCGGGTCCGATATGACCAGCGCGGCTGCGGAACCGGGTGGCAGTCGCACTTTCGGCGCGGACTGGCTGCTGGTGGGCGGCGCGCTGGTTGCCAGCCTTGCGCTTCTCTGGTTCGTCACCCGCGATCCGCTGGTCGTCGCCGGCTTTGGCGGCGGCCTCATCTCGCTTGGTGCGCTGGCCTGCACTGTCGCACTGCGCCGCGCGCCGGAGCAAGACGCAGCCATTGCCCTGCCCGACTGGTCGGTGACGGTCGCGGCGATCGACCAGCCCGGCACCGCCATCGCCATTATCGACCGGGCCGGAAGGCTGGTCTGCGCCAACGCCAGCTATGACTCCTGGTTCGGCGCAGCCTTTGCCCCGCCGCGCCTGCCGGTGGATGAGGCCTCGCTCGAACGGCTGGCAAGCACCGCGCGGAGCGCCTGGCGCGACGGGCAGGGCTCGGCGGAGCTGCTCGAAAGCCCGGCCGGCCGCTGGTGCGCGGTGGCAGCGCGCAGCGGCAGGGGCGAGGACTTTCTGGTCTGGCGATTCACCAGGATCGAGGCTGCCGATCTTGTCGCCGATCTCGCCGCACAGCTTGACGGCAAACTGGGCCGCGCGCTGGCGCAGGGCGGATTTGCGGCGGCGATTGTCGCGCCGGACGGCAAGATCCGCGCTGCCAGCGCCGGTTTCGCCGAGCGCGCCACCGGCGATGTCCAGGCGAATATGGCCGGCCGCGAATTTGTCTCGTTTCTCCGGCAGGAAGACGGCGACCGGATCAGCTGGGCTCGCGAGGGCGGGCAGGGTTCGCCGGTGATGCTCTACTACCTGCCGGTCGCCGACCCCGACGCTGCCGGTGAACCCGATCCCGGCACCACGCCATCGCTGATGCTGGTGACTGACGCCGGGGCGGGAATCGGGCAGGCCCCGGAGCAATCCAGCGCCGCGGTGCCGCATCTCGAAGCGTTGCTCAGCCAGTTGCCGCTCGGCCTCGCCATGGCCGACCGCGACGGGCGGCTGCTGTTCGCCAACGCCGCCTTCATGCGCGCGGCGCTGCGGGAGGGCGAGGCGCCACCGGTGTTTCCGACCGACCTCGTCATGCAGGAAGACAAGGGTCCGTTGGCCGACACCATCCGGCGCTACGCCCAGGGGCCGGTTGCCGCCGGCGACATCGCCGTTCGCATCAAGAACCAACCGGATGAGCCGGTCTCGCTCAGCCTTGCCGGGGTGCGCGGGCTGGGCGAGGCGGCGGTGCTTTTGGGGCTGACTGACAACTCCGAGGAGACCAGGCTCAAACGCCAGATCGCCCAGGCGACCAAGATGCAGGCGGTTGGCCAGCTGGCGGGCGGGGTGGCGCATGATTTCAACAATGTGCTTACCGCGATTCTGGGCACCTGCGATCTGATGCTGATGCGCCATATGCCTGGCGATTCGGACTATGACGACATCCAGCAAATCCGCGCCAATTCCAACCGCGCCGCCTCGCTGACCCGGCAGCTGCTTGCCTTCTCGCGCCAGCAGACGCTGCGGCCAGTGGTGTTGCAGTTGCCCGATGTCGTCAGCGAGATATCGCAGATGCTGAAGCGGCTGATCGGCGAGAAGATTCAGCTGTCGGTGCGGCACGACCGCGATCTTGGCCCGGTGCGCGCCGATCCGACCCAGCTCGAACAGGTGATCGTCAACCTCGCGGTCAATGCGCGCGATGCGATTCAGGCCAAAGGGGGGAAAGCTGGCGACACCAGTGGGCGGCTGACGATCCTCACCCGGCGGGTAACGCCGGCCGATGTCCGCACAATGCGCAACGCAGTGATGCCGCAGGCGGATTATACCGCGCTGGTGGTCGAGGACACCGGCGGCGGCATCGCGCCCGAACACGTCGGCAAGATATTCGAGCCGTTTTTCACCACCAAGGACCAGGGCAAGGGCACTGGCCTCGGGCTCTCCACGGTCTACGGCATCGTCAAGCAATCGGGCGGCTTCATTTTTGCCGACAGCGAGCCTGGGAAAGGCACGCGGGTGTCGGTCTATCTGCCAGTGCACCATGCCAGCGCTGCCGACCCCGCGCCGCCGGTGCCGCAGCGCGAGGAAGCGTCGCGCTGGGCCGGCGGAGGCCACATTTTGCTGGTCGAGGACGAGGATCCGGTGCGCATGGTCGCCGAACGGGCGCTGACCCGGGCGGGCTATACCGTCGTCACCGCGCGCGACGGCGAGGAGGGGCTGGAGAAGGTCGCGGAAGCCCTGAGCGGGGCGGGCGCGTTCGACATGGTGGTGTCTGACGTTGTCATGCCGACCATGGACGGCCCGGCGATGGTGCGCGAAATCCGCAAATCCGCTCCCGCCATGCCGGTGCTGTTCATGTCCGGCTATGCCGAAGAACAGCTGCGCAAGGAAATCGACATAGACCGGGTGCAGTTTTTACCGAAGCCATTTTCGGTCCAGCAACTTTCTGACAAGGTTGGCAAAATTCTGGAACTCACGGCGAAAATCTGACAGTTGGAAAAAATATCGTTCCCCCCTTGTTCTAGAAGAACAAAGGTAATACAAAGCTGCCATTGACCTTTCCGGTCAGGCTTCTAGGCAAGGGGACGAGTGATGGCTGCACAGCTCAAGCTGATTCAGGAAGGCAAGGAAACGATGGACCGTCAGAAGGCGCTAGAAGCGGCGCTGGCGCAGATTGACCGCGCGTTTGGTAAAGGCAGCGCGATGAAGCTCGGCTCGAAGGAGACGATGCAGGTCGAGGTGATTTCGAGCGGTTCACTCGGGCTGGATATCGCGCTGGGCGTTGGCGGATTGCCACGTGGGCGTGTCATCGAGATTTACGGTCCGGAAAGTTCGGGCAAGACGACGTTGGCGCTGCATGTCATTGCCGAGGCGCAGAGGGGCGGCGGTACAGCCGCCTTCGTCGATGCCGAACATGCGCTCGACCCGGTCTATGCCAAGAAGCTCGGGGTCGATATTGACGAACTTATCGTCTCGCAGCCCGATACCGGCGAACAGGCGCTGGAGATCGTCGATACGCTGGTGCGCTCCAATGCGATCGACGTGCTGGTGATCGATTCGGTCGCCGCGCTGGTCCCGCGCGCCGAGATCGAGGGCGAGATGGGCGACAGCCATGTCGGCCTGCAGGCGCGGCTGATGTCGCAGAGCCTGCGAAAGCTCACCGGTTCGATCAGCCGCTCGCGCTGCATGGTGATCTTCATCAACCAGCTGCGCATGAAGATCGGCGTGATGTACGGCAATCCGGAAACCACCACCGGCGGCAATGCGCTCAAGTTCTACGCCTCGGTTCGCCTCGACATCCGCCGCATCGGCCAGATCAAGGACCGCGACGAAATTGTCGGCAACACCACCCGCGTCAAAGTGGTCAAGAACAAGGTCGCCCCGCCGTTCAAGCAGGTCGAATTCGATATCATGTATGGCCAGGGCATCTCGAAGGTAGGCGAGATTCTCGATCTTGGGGTCAAGGCCGGAGTGGTTGAGAAGTCCGGTGCATGGTTCAGCTACGATTCGATCCGCATTGGCCAGGGCCGCGAGAACTCGAAGACATACCTCACGGAAAATCCCGAAATTCGCGACCGGCTGGAAGCTGCAATCCGCGGCCAGACCGACCGGGTTGCCGGGGAGATGATGGCGGGTCCGGACGCGGACGACGATATCTGATCCTCAAGGGACGCCGGGGTTACGCAATGCGCCCAGGCGTTCTCGAAAACAGGACCGGCGCGGGGGCTGTATAGGCTCCGCGCCGGTCTTTTCGTTGTAGGGTGGCAGGCAAATTCCCGTCTCCCTCCTCCTCCGCAAGCGGGAGGGGAACTGCAACTGTCACTGCGAGAAACGCCTCAAGCCTTGGTCATCGCCATCTCGAGATTCTCGACAATCGCCTCGAAGAAGCCCTCGGTCGTCAGCCACGGCTGATTCGGGCCGATGAGGATCGACAGATCCTTGGTCATTTTGCCTTGCTCGACCGTCTCGATGCAGACGCGCTCCAGCGCTTCGGCGAATTTGATCACCTCGGGTGTATCGTCGAACTTGCCGCGATATATTAACCCGCGGGTCCAGGCGAAGATCGAGGCAATCGGGTTGGTCGAGGTCTGTTTGCCCTGCTGGTGCATGCGGTAGTGGCGGGTGACCGTGCCGTGCGCAGCCTCGGCCTCCACTGTCTTGCCATCGGGCGAGAGCAGCACCGAGGTCATCAATCCGAGCGAGCCGAAGCCTTGCGCCACCACGTCGGACTGCACGTCACCGTCGTAATTCTTGCAGGCCCAGACGAATTTGCCGCTCCACTTGAGCGCGGAGGCGACCATGTCATCAATCAGGCGGTGCTCGTAGGAAATGTCCTTGGCGGCGAACTTGTCCTTGAACTCGGCTTCGAACACCTCCTCGAACAGATCCTTGAAGCGGCCATCGTAGGCCTTCAGGATGGTGTTCTTGGTCGAGAGATAGACCGGCCAGCCGAGGTCGAGGCCGTAATTCATCGAGGCGCGGGCGAAATCGCGGATCGAATCGTCGAGGTTGTACATCGCCATGGCGACGCCGGCGCTGGGGAACTGGAAAACCTCGAGGTCGAGTGACTTTCCGTCGTCGCCCTCAAACACCAGGCGCAGTTTGCCGGGGCCCGGGATCAGCGTATCGGTTGCGCGGTACTGGTCGCCGAAAGCGTGGCGACCGACGACGATCGGGTCGGTCCAGCCTGGCACCAGCCGCGGCACGTTGGAGATCACGATCGGCTCGCGGAAGACAACGCCGCCCAGGATGTTGCGGATCGTGCCGTTGGGCGACTTCCACATCTTCTTGAGCCCGAATTCCTCGACCCGCGCCTCGTCGGGTGTGATCGTCGCGCATTTGACCGCGACCCCATATTGCCTGGTGGCATTGGCGCTGTCGATGGTGACCTGGTCGTCGGTGGCATCGCGGTGCTCGATCGAGAGGTCGTAATATTTCAGGTCGATGTCGAGGTAAGGGAGAATTAGCCGCTCGCGAATCCACTGCCAGATGATCCGCGTCATTTCGTCGCCGTCCATTTCGACGACGGGGTTCTTCACCTTGATCTTTGCCATGATGCCTTCGGGCTCCCCGTGTGTGGATTTGCCAGACTCTTAGCAGAGCAAAAGCGCTAGGCAAGGCGGGTGTGGCGGCTTTGCCGCTGGACAGGGCCCGGCGGGAAAACCTCCCTCCCGCTTGCGAGAGGGGGATCAGTTGGTCACCCCCCGCATCCCGAGCATTCCGGATCCTTGGCGATCGTCAGCGTCCGCAGCGCCGGCGCCAGGCCGTCGAACAGGTGCAGCTTGCCCCATTGCGGATCGCCGAGCGCGGCGTGGCCGGCGAGGATAATGCGAATTGCCTGCATCGCCGCGAAGCTGCCGACCAGCCCGGCCATCGCCCCAAGCACGCCGTCGGCCGCGCAGGTGTCGCAGTCCTGGGCATCGAAAGCGTCGCCGACGAAGCAGCGGTAACAGGCATGGCCGGCAAGATGCCCGGCGAAATTGGCAATCTGGCCCTGGAACCGGCCTAGCGCGGCGCTGGCGAGGGGAATGCCCGCCGCGACGCAGGCGTCCGAGACGGCAAGGCGGGTCGCGAAATTGTCGCAGCCATCAAGCACCACGCTGCCACCCGCGATGATTTGCCCCGCATTATCCCGCCCGATCCGCTCCACCACCGCCCGCACATCGAGCGCGGGATCGAACCGGCTTGCCCATAGCGCGGCGGCTTCGGCCTTCGGCTGGCCGATATCAGCGGTGCCGAACACCGTCTGGCGCTGGAGATTGGAATCCTCGACCGCGTCGTCGTCGACCAGCGTCAGCCGGCCGACGCCGGCGGCGGCGAGATATTGCAGGGCCGGGCTGCCGATGCCGCCGCAGCCGATCAGCACGACATGCGCCCGGCTCAGCGCGACCTGCCCCGCCCCGCCGACCTCAGGCAGGACGATATGGCGGGCAAAGCGGGAAAGGCGGTCGGGGGAGAGCATCATCCGGCGTTCCTGGGCGCGGGGCCTTCGAAAAGCTCAGGACGAGCGGGGAGTCTGGCGGATAGTATCCGGGGCAGACCCGAACTATACACCCAATACCCGCTCATCTTGAACTTGTCGAAGGATATACGGGGCCGCAGGACCTTGATTACGGTCCTCTCAGCTCTCCAGCTGGCGCAGCAAGCTGCGTACGTCTCCGTCCATATCGGCATCGCGGGTGCGCAGATCCTCGATCAGGCGGACGGCGTGGATCACGGTGGAATGATCGCGTCCGCCGAATTTGCGGCCTATTTCCGGATAGCTGCGCGGGGTCAGAACCTTGGCGAGGTACATCGCCACCTGGCGCGGACGCACCACCGCGCGGGCGCGGCGCTTGCTCGACATTTCGGTGCGGTCGACCCGGTAGAACTGGCAGACGGTGCGCTGGATCTCATCGATGGTGATGCGCCGCCGGTTGGCCGAGAGAATGTCGGTCAGCTGTTCCTCGGCCAGTTGCAGCGACACCGCCTGTCCGGTGAGCTGGGCATAGGCGATCAGCTTGTTGAGCCCGCCGACCAGCTCGCGGATGTTGCGGCTGATAGTGCGGGCGAGGAAATCGATGACGTCGGCGGGGACGTCGGCCGGGGCGAAGCGGGCGAGACGATATTCGAGGATCGAGCGGCGCAGTTCGATGTCGGCGGGCTGGATGTCGGCGACGAGGCCCATCGACAGGCGTGACAGCAGGCGCTGCTCGACCCCGTCAAGCGCCTGGGGCGCGCGGTCGGCGGCGAATACCAGCCGCTTGCCCTCGGCCAGCAGGGCATCGATGGTGTAGAGCAGCTCCTCCTGCGCCGAGGCCTTGCCAATGATGAACTGGATATCATCGACCAGCAGCAGATCGAAGCCGCGCAGCCGCGACTTGAACTCGATCATCTGGTTCTGCCGCAGCGCCTGGACGAATTCGACCATGAAGCGTTCGGCCGAACAGTAGAAGATGCGCGCGCGGGGGTGGGTAGCCAGATAGGTGTGGCCTATGGCGTGGAGCAAGTGGGTCTTGCCCTGTCCGGTCGCGGCCTTGAGATAGAGCGGGGCAAACTGCGGCTTGTCCAGCGCCGCCATACGCTGCGCCGCGTTCGAGGCGAGAATATTGGACGTGCCGGTGACGAAACTGAGGAAGGTCAGCGAGGGATCGAGGCCGATCGAGACATGACCGAGCCCGCCGAGTTCCTCGCCGCCGATCTCCAGCATGCTGCCGTCCTTGGCCGCGCCCGCGCCGTCGTTGGCCGCGCGGCGTGCGTTCTGGGCGGCGCCGAGCCGAAGTTCGGGCAGCTGCCGCCGCCCCGGATGCACCGAGATGCGCACATTGCGGATATCGGGCCGGGCGATTTTCCAGGCGAGCGAGAGCCGATCGGCAAAGCGGTCGGCAACCCAGTTTGCGGAAAAATCCGTGGGCAGGAACAGATCGAGTGTGCCGGTCTCGTTGCAAAAGGTGCCGAGCTGAATCGGCTTGATCCATTGGCCATACAACTGATGCCCCAGATCCTTGCGCAGGCCCTGGCCGATATCGGCCCAGTCGGCAGCGAGATTCACCGCTTCGTGGTCCTCAGGCATCTGCTTGCTGCTCCAGCCATGCTTTCCGGGTGCAATAGACACGCGCCCTTCTCCAATTGTTGAAACTGTCACGGCCCCCGCTCCTCTTATACCGCGCACGAAACTCTCGTCTCGCAATAAATGCGAGCACGAAATACTGTTCCGGAACTCCCCCCGGATCGAATGCAATTTGTGAAACTGATTTCTAAAATCTTGGGTGCAGATCTCGCCCCCGCTGTTCAGATGTATGAAGCGTTTGGAGAGGAGAGCAAGGTGAGGATCGTAAAAAAAATGAAATAAACGCGCTTGACACTACGGAGGTTGCGCAATCTCCCCAGTAATTCGTTAACTAACTGAATTGACTATATATATGGCGAAGGCCACGCCGAATCGCGCAAATTCAAACCTTTGTGAGACCGGCCACTTCGGGAAAACTCAACTTCGCTCGTTCCGGCACACAGACAAAAAATGGCCGGGAGGTTTGCCCCCGGCCATGTTCTGTATTCGTGCTAATTGCTGAGCGAATGATCAGCGAATCAGAGGGCGGCGACTCGCTTCGTCAACCGCGACAGTTTGCGCGATGCGGTATTCTTGTGGACGACACCGCGGGCGACGCCGCGCGCCAGTTCGGGCTGCGCCGCTTGGAGCGCTTCAGCCGCTGCGGTCTTGTCGCCGCCTTCGAGCGCGGCTTCGACCCGCTTGACAAACGTGCGGATGCGGCTGAGCCGGGTGCCGTTTATCTCAGCGCGGCGATCGTTTCGGCGGATGCGCTTGCGGGCTTGTGGCGAGTTGGCCATAGTCTTCCTTTGCCGGGCCGCTGGGCGGCCGTTGGTTTTTTCAGAAAAAGCGGTAATCCGCAGGCTCTCGCCCGCAGGAAAGCGCGGCCCTTAGCTTTGGATCGGGCAATCGTCAACTGGAGCGGCCTCATGTCAATCGCCGAGCTGATTTATTCGGGCCCAGACGGGCTTGCGGCGAGCTGCGGCAAAGCATCCGCTCGGTGACCGCGCTGGCATCCCTCAGAGCCTGGGCGGGCAGGCTGAAGCGGGACGTGGTGGCGCTATGGATCGCCGCGCGCGACCCGCGCGTTGCCTGGCACGCCAAGGCCCTTGCCGCATGCGTCGCGGCCTACGCGCTCAGCCCGATCGACCTGATTCCAGACTTCATTCCGGTGCTGGGATATCTCGACGATCTGATCATCGTCCCAGCGGGCATCTGGCTGGTGGTCAGGCTGATACCGGCGCCGCTGATGGCGGAATTGCGCGAGGCGGCGGCGGACCGCGGGAGCAAGCCCGTCAGCTATATCGCCGCAACTGTAATCGCCTTGCTGTGGGTCGGCGCGCCGATCCTTGTTTACTTAGCGATGTCAACCTGACCGGTTAGCGCTCATCTCTGGCATTTCCGGCACCAGAATGTGCTGCGCCCGCCCTGGACGAATCGCTCGACCGTGCCGCCGCAGGGACACGGCTGGCCCTCTCGCCCGTAGACCCGCCAGGAGGCGGCGAAATAGCCGAGTTCGCCGCTCGGCTGGGCATAGTCGCGGATGGTCGAGCCGCCGGCCGCGATCGATTCGGCCAACACGGCCTTGATCGATGCCACCAGCCGGGCGGTCGCCTGGCGCGGCACCCGGCCGGCCGGCTTGTCGGGCCTGATCCCGGCGCGGTGCAGTGCTTCGCAGACATAGATATTGCCGAGGCCCGCGACGATGCGCTGGTCGAGCAGCAGCGGTTTGACCGGAGCGATGCGTCCGGCAAAGGCGCGGACAAGGTGGGCGCGGGTAAGCGCATCGCCGAGCGGTTAGGGGCCGAGCGCGGCGAAGGCGGGGAAGGCGACCAGCGCGGTGGTGTCAACCAGATCGACCGAGCCGAAGCGGCGCGCATCATTCAGCGCCAGGACATGGCCGGCACCGGTTTCCAGCACCAGATGATCGTGTTTCTCCAGCCTCTCGGGCTCGATCCGCCAGCGGCCGGACATGCCGAGATGGAAGATCATGGTCTGGCCGCGATCGGTATGGATCAGGCCGTATTTTGCCCGGCGGGCGAGGGTGGTGACCCGCGCCCCGGTCAGCGCCTGGACCAGGTCTGGCGGGAAGGGGCGGCGCAGATCGGCACGGTTGAGCGTCACCCGGGCGATGCGCTCGCCTTCGAGATAGCGGGCCAATCCGCGCACCGTTGTCTCGACTTCGGGTAATTCTGGCATCGCGCGCTGCTATCAGCCTTTGCGGCCCGCCGAAACTCCCGTAAAGCGCGCGGCCATGAGTGAGCCTGTATCCTTCGGTTACGAAGATGTCCTGCCTGAGGAAAAGACCGCCCGAGTCAGCGCAGTATTTTCCAGCGTCGCGCGCAAATACGATGTGATGAACGACGCCATGTCGGGCGGCATGCACCGGCTGTGGAAGGACCGCTTCGTGCGCCGGGTCAAGCCGCAGCCGGGCGAGGCGATCCTCGACATGGCGGGCGGCACCGGCGACGTCGCGTTCCGTCTGGCAGAGGCGGGCGCGCAAGTTACCGTCGCCGACGTCAACCAGGACATGCTCGATGTTGGCATCGAGCGGGCGATCCGGCGCGGCATCGCCGAGGATTCGGGCAGCCTGGTGTGGTCGCGCCAGAACGCCGAGGCGCTGAGCCTGCCGGACCGCAGCTTCGATGCCTATACGATCGCCTTCGGCATCCGCAATGTCACCCATATCGACCAGGCGCTGGCCGAGGCGCACCGCGTGCTGAAGTTCGGCGGCCGGTTCTTCTGCCTCGAATTCTCGACTACCGAATGGCCCGGCTTCAAGGAAGTCTATGATCTCTATTCGGACCGGCTGGTGCCCAGGCTCGGCCAGGCGATCGCCGGGGATGCGGAGAGCTATCGCTATCTGGTCGAATCGATCCGGCGCTTCCCCAAGATGCGCGAATTCGAAGGCATGATCCGCCAGGCGGGCTTTGAACAGACCAGGGTCGAGCCGCTGCTCGGCGGGCTGGTGGCGATCCACTCCGGGTGGAAGGTCTAGCCTGCGCGTGACCACTCCCGCCACGCATATCCTGCGTCTGCTGCGCTGGGGCCGGCTGCTCGCCCGGCACGGCGCGCTGCGCGTGATCGAGACGGCGCCCGGCACGCCCGCGCCGGTGCGCCACCTGTGCCGGTTAGCGCGGTTCGGCACGATCCAGCCGAAGGAGCCCGATTACTCGCGCGCTTTCGAGGCGATCGGCCCGGCGGCGATCAAGCTCGGCCAGGCGCTGGCGACCCGGCCCGATTTGGTCGGGGTGGAAGCGGCCCGCAATCTTCTGAGCCTGCAGGACAGCCTGCCGCCGGTGCGTTTCGAGCTGATCCGCCGCGATATCGAGGCGAGCTTCGGCCGGCCGCTCACCGAACTGTTCGCCAGTGTTGAGCCGGTATCGGTCGGCGCCGCCTCGATCGCTCAGGTCCACCGCGCCATCACTACCGATGGCCGCACCGTCGCAGTCAAAGTGCTGCGGCCTGGCATTCGCGAGAAATTTGCCCGCGACATCGAAACCTACGAATGGGCCGCCGCCCATCTCGAGGCGTTCGGCGGCGAGGCGGCGCGGTTGCGGCCGCGCGCGATCATCGCCAATTTCAAGCGCTGGACCGTGCGTGAGCTGGATTTGCGGCGCGAGGCAGCTTCGGCCTCCGAGCTGGACGAGGCGATGCAGGGCTTTGACCGCTTTCGCGTCCCCGCGATCGACTGGGACCGGACCAGCGGCAGCGTGCTGACCATCGAATGGGTGGGGGGCGTCAAGATCAGCGAAACCGGTGCGCTGATTGCCGCTGGCCACGATCTGCCGGAACTCGCTAGCCGGCTGGTGCTCGCGTTCCTGACCCAGGCCATCGACGCTGGCTTCTTCCACGCCGATATGCATCAGGGCAATCTGTTCGTCGAGGCGGACGGCACCATCGCCGCCATCGATTTTGGCATCATGGGCCGGATCGACCGGCGGGCGCGGCAGTGGCTCGCCGAGATTCTCTATGGCCTGACCACCGGCAATTACCGCCGTGTCGCCGAGATTCACTTCGAGGCGCAATATGTCCCGCCCTATCATTCGGTCGAGGAATTCGCGACCGCGCTGCGAGCCGTGGGCGAGCCGATGCGGGGCAAACCGGTGAGCGAATTGTCGGTCGGCCAGATGCTCGACGGGCTGTTCGCCATCACCCGCGATTTCGATATGCAGACCCAGCCGCATCTGCTGCTGCTGCAAAAGACCATGGTGATGGTCGAGGGCCTCGCTACGCAGCTGTATCCCGGCATCAACATGTGGGATGTCTCCGGGCCCTATGTGAAAGGCTGGATGCGCGACGAGCTTGGACCGGAGGCGGCGGTTGCCGACCACCTGCGCGAGAATGCGGAAACACTGCGCCGGCTGCCGGGACTCATCCGCCGGATCGAGGAACGCTTCCCTCCCCGTGGCGGCGCACCCGAGGAGCCGCCGCTGCCGCAGATCCCGCTGATGTGGGATAGCCGGCGTGGGTCCAGCGCCTGGGCCAGCTATCTGGCCGCCGCGCTGGCGGGCGGCGGGCTGGTCTGGGCGGCGATGCTGATGGGCTGGTTGAGGTGAGCAATGTCCCGCGCGACACCGCTAATCGCGCGGTAACCATATCTGTAATTGCGTGGTAACCCTGTTGCGGGCAAAAGCGCTGGCGTGACCGGACCGCGCATCCTATTGATCATTGGCGGCGGCATCGCTGCGTACAAGTCTTGCGAGCTGGTGCGGCTGATCCGCAAGGGCAGCGGCGGGGTGCCGGGCGAGGTCTCTTGCGTGCTGACCGAGGGCGGTGCCAAATTCGTCACGCCGCTGGCATTGGCGGCGCTCAGCGAGAATCCCGTGCACACCACCCTGTGGGATCTCAAGGACGAGGTCGAGATGGGGCATATCCAGTTGTCGCGGGCTGCGGATCTGATCGTCGTCTGCCCGGCAACCGCGAATCTCCTCGCCAAGATGGCAGCCGGCATCGCCGACGATCTGGCGACCACGCTGCTGCTGGCGACCGACAAGCCGGTGCTGGCCGTACCCGCGATGAATGTCAAAATGTGGCAGCACGCCGCGACGGTGTTCAATGTCGAGGTGCTGCGCGCAGCCGGCGTCGATGTAATGGAGCCGGACGAGGGGGCGATGGCATGCGGCGAGTTCGGTTCCGGCCGGCTGCCGGAACCATTTGCCGTGTGGCGCCGCATCGCCCGGCAGCTCGATTTCGATCCGGGGGTGGAAGATCGGCTGCCTGATTACCCTGAGGATGCGGATTCGCCAGACGAGGCCGATACCGGCCTGGGCGGTCTGTCGGCCTCACTGGTCCTGCGCAGCACCAAGCGGAGCGTTCCAATCGACGATCTGGCCTTTGAGGAAGATTTCGCCGAGCCCGGTGGCGATGACCTGGAGGAGGAATTCCTCCCTGAAGAGTTTGCCGAACCTGCAGCCGCTTCCGAAGATATGCTGCCGGAGGAAGTCCCCGCCGAGGAACTTCCCCCGCCCCCGCCGACCGGTTTGGTCCTGGCAAAAAAGGGCAAGGCGCGCTCCGCTCCGCCGACCGATCCCGACGCGATCAATCACACGGTCTCCAGCCATGACGACGCCAAGCCGCCCGAACCCTTCGCCGAGGAGTTGCCGGCCGGGGCGGCGGCAGCGGAAGCACCGACCGGTTTGGACGAGGATCCGCTTGCCGATCAGCCAGATTTCGACGCAGAGCCCGAACACCGCCCGCTGTTCGGCAAGCATATCATTGTCACCGCCGGACCAACGCATGAGCCAATCGATCCGGTGCGCTACATCGCCAATCGCTCGTCGGGCAAGCAGGGTTTCGCCATCGCCGCCGCCGCAGCGCAGGCCGGGGCGCGGGTTACGCTGGTAGCTGGACCGGTGATGCTGGCGACGCCGCCCGGCGTCGACCGCGTCGATGTCGAGACCGCGCGCGAGATGGCCGCTGCGGTCAAGAAGGCGCTCCCCGCCGACGCTGCGGTGATGGTCGCCGCTGTGGCAGACTGGCGCACGCAGCAATTTGCCGACGAGAAGATCAAGAAGCGCGGTTCAGCTCCGCCGGCTCTGCTTTTGACCGAAAACCCCGATATCCTGGCCACCGTGGCGTCGGGCAAGCAGCGGCCGAAATTGCTGATCGGTTTTGCCGCAGAAACCGAGGACCTTATCGCCAACGCCAAGGACAAACGCAAACGCAAGGGCGTCGACTGGATCGTCGCCAACGATGTCTCGGGTGAAGTCATGGGCGGCGATGTTAATCTGGTGCACATCGTCAGCGCCAAGGGGGTCGACAGTTTGCCGGAAATGCCCAAGGACGAAGTTGCCCGCACGCTTGTCGAAAGGATTGCCAATGCCCTCGGCTGACGGCATCCCGGTGCTGGTCAAGCGGCTGCCCCATGGCGAGGGGCTGGAGCTGCCAGCTTATGCGACGGAAGGCGCCGCCGGCATGGATGTGCTCGCGGCCGAGGATGTGACGCTGGTGCCGGGCGCGCGCCATGCAGTGGCGACGGGGCTGGCGGTAGCGATCCCGGCGGGATTCGAAATCCAGGTGCGTCCGCGCTCGGGCCTGGCGCTCAAATACGGCATTTCCCTGCCCAACACGCCCGGAACCATCGATTCGGATTATCGCGGCGAATTGAAGGTGATCATCATCAATCACGGCGCGGACGCCTTCGCCATTCGCCGCGGCGACCGCATTGCCCAGCTGGTGCTGGCGCCGGTGAGCCGGGCGAGCTGGCTCGAAGTGGAAGAGCTCGACGAAACCCTGCGGGGAGAGGGCGGTTTTGGATCGACCGGCGGGGTGATCACGCTGGGGAAATGAGTGCAAAAAAAGGCGGAGCCATTCCGGCCCCGCCTGATTTTGTTCAGCCTGAAGGATCAGCTGCGCCTTCTCTCCGGCGCCACGCTGATCCGCACCGTCTCACCCGAATTTCCGGGGAATCCGGTGAACATCGCCTCGACCAGAGTGGGCACCAGATACTGGAGACGGGTGGAGGTCGAGACCGCTTCGGCCTTGCCTTCGAACAGACGCGCGCCGTCGGCCCGGCGCTCGATCTTCATATTGATGCCGCTGGTGTAGACGGTGTAGCTGTCGATGCCGCCGTCGAAAAACGGATCTTGCCAGCCATAGCCCCACAGGCCGCCTCGGCCGTAACCCCGGCCGAAGCCGCCGTAGCCGCCATAGCCGCCATAGCCGCCATAGCCGCCATAGCCGCCATAGCCGTACCACGGGCTAAAAAACGGGTCGCGCGAAAACCCGCTCGAACGGATGCGCTCGCGGCCCTTGTCCACGCCAAAATCGAAGCGAACGATCAGGTTTGCGTGCCCCGGATCGCTCGGGGTGTAGCCGAGGGAGGCCATTCGGTCCGCCACCAGGCTGGCGTAGCGTGAAAATTCGATACCACCGGCATCGCGCGGATCGTCTGCAACGACGACAAAAGTTTGACCGGCAGGCGCTGGCAGCTGCGACTGGAAGCGCGAGACATTGGCATTGAACGGCGAGGCGCAGGCCGCAACGCCGAGCATAAGCACGGCGGCGGAAGCCAGTTTCGCTCGGCCGAAGCGAGCAGTTACAAAATTGGGCATGTTCATCATCTCCGCGACACCAACTGGGCCGGTTCGCCGGATAGCGGCGCGGCCCGCGTGATCTATGAATATGGCGTAAACAACTGCGGCTGAATAGCCGTTGAACGGAGCCCGTGCTACGTTGGGACGTTTCAGCCGTCCCGCACCAGCCCCAGCGCAGCATAGGCTGCGGCCAGCGTCGGCTTTGCAAGCGCCCGCGCGGCCTCGGCGCCTTTGCGCAAGATCGCATCAAGCGCTGTCCGGTCCTGGCGCAGTTCGACGAAGCGCGTGTTGATCGGTGCCAGCCGGCAGGCCAGCAACTCGCCGAGCGCCGGTTTGAACGTGCCAAAGCCCTTGCCGCCGAAGTCGCGCAGCACCTGGCTGACCTTCACCCCCGACATCGCCGCATAGATGCCGACAAGGTTCGCCGCTTCGGGCCGGCCTTCGAGGCCCTTGGCATCGCAGGGGAGCGGTTCGGCGTCGGTTCTGGCCTTCTTCACCTTCTGCATTATGACGTCGGCGTCGTCGGTGAGGTTGATCCGGCTCATGTCCGAAGGGTCCGACTTGCTCATCTTGGCGCTGCCATCGCGAAGCGACATGATCCGCGCCGCTTCCGGCGGCACGATCGCATCGGGCAGGGTGAAGACCGGCGTCTCCTCACTGGCGAAATCAAAGTTGAACTTCTGGGCGATGTCGCGCGCCAGTTCGAGGTGCTGCTTCTGGTCATCGCCCACCGGGACATGGGTTGCCTGATAGAGCAGCACGTCGGCTGCCTGCAGAACCGGATAGGTGAACAACGCGACGCTCGCGCCCTCGCGGTTCTTGCCGGCCTTGTCCTTCCACTGGGTCATGCGGTTCAGCCAGCCCATCCGCGCGGTGCTGCCGAGCAGCCATTGCAGCTCGGCATGGGCGGGTACCTGCGCCTGGTTGAACAGGATCGACCGGTCGGGGTCGATGCCGCAAGCAATCAGCGCCGCGGTCATCTCGCGGGTGTTGGCGGCGAGCTCCGCCGGCATATGCGGCTGGCTGACTGCGTGCAGATCGGCAAGAAAGAACAGGCATTCGCCGCCCTCGCTCGCCGTCGCGTCCTGCATCCGCACCCAGTTGCGAATCGCGCCGAGGTAATTGCCGAGATGGAGATTGCCGGTGGGCTGGATGCCGGAAACGACGCGCATGGTCACTGAGCCTGGCGATTTTCGCTGCCATTCTGACCGACCCGTGAAGGCCGGCGGCGAAGCTGCGCAATCAAATCCTTGTCCAGCGCACCAACCGCAAGCGCCGTCCCGAAGAACACCGTCATGCCGAGCGCGACCAGAGCCGCAAGTGACCAGACGCGTTCGAAGACCGAGCCGCCAAAGTGTTCCGCTAGAATGGGCATCAGCCACCATAGAGCCGCGGCCATTGCGGCTGTGGCGACGAGCTGCCGGGCGATCCTGCCAGCCAGCTTTGCCGTGAAGTGGAACCAGCCCCGCGCATGCAGGACGGCGTAGAGCAACAGGCAGTTCAGAGTCGCGGATGCCGCCGTAGCCGCCGCCAGGCCGACAATGCCGAAACGGCCCACCACAACCAGATTGACCGCAATATTGAACAGCAGCGCCGCCAGCGCACTCCAAACCGGGGTGCGCATATCCTCGCGCGCAAAAAAGCCGGGGTTGAGTATTTTGACGATGACATAGGCGGGGAGGCCAGCCACCAGCGCGACGACGATTTGCGCCATGACGACGCCATTGGCCGCGGTAAACTTGCCACCTTCGAAGAAGGCGGTGACGAAAGCCGGCGCGCAAATGGCCAGCGCCGCAGCAGCAGGGAGTGTAAGCAAGGTCGCCATCTCGAAGGCATTGCCTTGCAAGCGCTGCGCTTCCCTTGCGTCACCGCTGTGGATGTGGCGCGACAGCATCGGCAGAATTGCGGTGCCCAGCGCAATGCCGACAATTCCAAGCGGCATCTGGTTCAGCCGGTCGGCCAGTTTGAGTAAAGTCAGCGAACCTTGCGGCAGCGACGTGGCGAAGAATGTATCGACCAACTGACTGATCTGATAAATCCCAGCGCCGAACGTCGCCGGCAGTATCAGGGCACCGAGCTTCCTGACTTCGGGGGTCAGTTTGGGCGCCGTAACTTTCAGCCGCACTCCTGCCCGGCGCGATGCCCAGATCAGGTACAACAGCTGGACAACTCCGGCGACCGATACCGCTATTGCCAAGGCATAGACGACAATCGTGTCGTCAGCGCTGTCGCCGCGCAGGTGGGCGCCGATCAAGATGCCGCTGATCAGCACGAGATTGAGAAACACCGGCGCAAAGGCGCCTGGAGCGAAGCGCGCCCGCGCGTTGAGCAAGCCGGATAACATCGCCACCACACTGATCAGCGCTAGATAGGGAAAGGTTATCCGGCTCAGCGTGACCGACAGTTCAAACTTGCCGGGGACCGACTGATACTCACGGGCGAGCGCCCAGACGATTGCCGGCATTGCGATCATGGCGGCGGCACTGAACGCCAGCAGCACCCAGACGAAAACGGAAAGCACGTCGCCCGCGAATTTTGCCGCCTGTTCCTCGCTGCCGGCCCGGTCATCGCTGCCATGCAGCGCGCGCGAATACATCGGCACGAAGGCAACCGAGAACGCGCCTTCAGCGAACAGCCGCCGAAAGGTGTTGGGCAGGGTAAATGCCAGCTGGTAGGCGTCGGCCGCCAACCCGGCACCCAGCACGCGGGCCAGCAGCATGTCGCGGACAAAGCCGAACACGCGGCTGATCGCCGTCAGCCCGCCAATCGTGCCAACATTTTTAACGAGGCTCATGTTCGGTATCTCGCTTGTCGGTCAGGCGTTGCCGGCCGTAGCGCCCTGGGCATCTTCCTGCTGCGCGGTCAGCTGCTGCATGTACAGGCCGTTGAAATCTATTGGCTCGAGCATCAGCGGCGGATAGCCGGCATCGCGCACAGCGTCGGCGACGATCCGGCGGGCGAAAGGGAACAAGATGCGCGGCGCCTCGGCATAGGTGAAGGCATGGGCCTGGCCCTCGTCGAGATTGCGCATGCCGATCAGGCCGCAATAGGCGAGATCGACGATATAGACGGTGCCTTGCGGGGCTTTGGCGGCGACCGCGATCTTGAGTTCGACTTCGTGCACTTCATCGGCGATCTTGCGCGCGCCGATGTTGAACTGCACGTCCATCTGCGGGGCTTCCTCCCATTGGAAGCTGTCGGGCGCATTCGGATTCTCGACAGAGAGGTCCTTGACGTATTGCGAGATGATCCCTGCCGACGGTTCGGTATCCTCGCCATTGGGCAGCGAGCCGAGGTCGAGCGGGGTCAGGATGTTGCCTTCGTCGGCCATTGCTTGGGCTTTCTTCACGCGAATAGTTGTGGAAGGGCCGCGCCTAGCACCGCAGTTTGCGGGCGGCAATGGCTGCCCGGCATTCGGTGCAGCCCTTTGGCCGTAAGGAAAATCTTTCAGTCGGGCAGTGGATTTGATCTCGTAATGACGGAAATTTGTCACAATCCGGCGGGATCGTCGTTGTCCAATTGTAAATCTTGCCTATCTAGGTCTACAATGGGCTCAGCGCCTTCCCTCTCGGCACGAATTGGATCAAAGTCGTGACTTTCCAGATCGTCATCCTGGCCCTTATTGCAGCTTTTCTGGGCTTGCGGCTTTATTCCGTGCTCGGCCGCAGGGCGGAGCATGAGGAAGAACCGATCCAGGGCCGTTTCGACGAGAAGACCGGCGTGGCCGGTTTGCCGGCTCCGCGGATGGCCGGTCGGCCAGGCGAGCATGCGGGTGGGCCCAGGCAGGACGGAAATGCAGCGTTACCAGCGGTCGAACTCGGCCTGCGTGACATCATGGCGGCTGACCGCCGGTTTGACACGCTCGCCTTCGTCGAAGGGGCGCGCGGCGCATATCGCATGATCCTTGAGGCGTTCTGGCGCGGGGACAAGGATGAACTGGCGCAGCTTTGCGACAAACACGTGCTCAACGACTTCGTTGCCGCGATCGATGCGCGGCAGGCCGCCGGCGAAACGCTGGACAACCGGCTGATCCGGATCGAGGAGACGACGATCGTCTCGGCCAGCTACGAGGCGTCGATTGCACGTTTGGCGTTGCGGTTTGTCGCCGACATCGCTTCGGTTACGCGCGATGCCGAGGGCAACGTCATTGCCGGATCGCTCAACGATGCGATCGTATCGACAGATACCTGGACGTTCAGCCGCAGTGTTGCTTCCGCTGCGCCTGACTGGCTGCTCGAAGAGACCGACGAAGACTGACTTCATGCCGGGGGGGTGGTCAAGCAGACTGGCGGCGCTAGCCTTGGTTACGCTGCTTGGCGCATGCATCCGGCTGATACCGCCTTCGGGCCAGGCACCGGTAATTGTTCCGGCTGTTCCGGTTGCTCCCGTTATACCGATGACCGCGCTTGCGACGGGCTTGTTCGCTGGTCCGGAGATTAACGGGCTCGGCATGTCCGGTGAGGATGCGGCTGCTGCACTCGCCTCGTTCCGCGAAAGCTGCCCGCGCCTGATCGCGCGAACCGACGCCAGCCAGCTGACTGAACCTGCCGACTGGACGCCGGCCTGCGATGCAGCACCTGGCTGGCCCGCCGCCGACTCGACCACTTTCTTCCCCGCCTTTTTCGAGGCCGCCCGCATTGGCGATGGTAGCGCCTTTGCCACCGGCTATTACGAGCCTGAGATTGCCGGCGTACGCCAGCGCCAGCCCGGCTTCGACGTACCGGTCTATGGCATGCCGCCGGATCTCGTCCGGGCGAACATCGGCGACGCGCCTCCCGCCGCTTCGGGCCAGCAGCCGCTCGGGCGCTATGACGAGACCGGGGTTTTCGTGCCGTATCACGAGCGCGCCGCGATCGAGGACGGCGCTTTGGCCGGCGGGGGGCTGGAAATCGCCTGGGCCGCCGATGCGGTCGAGTTCTTCTTTCTGCAGGTCCAGGGATCGGGCAGGCTGCGCGCGCCTGACGGCAGCGTGATCCGCATTGGCTATGCCGGTCAGAACGGCCAGGCCTATACCGGCATCGGCTCCGCGATGCGCCAGCGCGGGTTGATCGGCAGCGAGCCCGGCCAGTATTCCGGATCGATGCAGGGCATCATGCAATATCTGCGTGAACACCCCGACGAGGGCCGGGCGCTGATGCGCGAGAACAAGAGCTGGGTTTTCTTCCGCGAGCAGACCGGAGACGGGCCGCTCGGCGCGCTTGGCGTGCCGGTGCGGCCGCGATCGAGCGTGGCGGCGGACCCGAAATTCGTGCCGCTTGGCGCGCCGGTGTGGCTGAAGCTGGATCGCAGCGAGGCGAACGGGTTGTGGATCGCGCAGGACACCGGCGGGGCGATCAAGGGCGCCAACCGGTTTGATACCTTCTGGGGCGCGGGCAGCGATGCGCGGACGATTGCCGGCGGCATGAGCGGGCGGGGCGAGGCTTATCTGCTGCTGCCAAAGGGCACGCTGCAGCGCCACGGCGCCAGGTGAGACGGTCTTTATCGAGGGAAGAGGCCGCGCTGTGGGCCCGGGTGGCGCAGACGGTGAAGCCGATGGCTGGGCGTCCCAATCCACCCCGCATTGGGGAGGTGGTAGTGCGAAAAGCTGACGGAACGGGTGCGCCCAATCCGCCGGGTCAGACGGCCGGTCCTCCTCCTGGTTCCGGAAAGGATATGAAACCGCGTCCGCTCGATCGCTCCACGCTCGATGCCGGGTGGGACCGCAAGCTTGCGCACGGGCTGGCGCTACCCGACTTCACCATCGACCTGCACGGTCATACGCTGGACGGGGCCCATGCCCGGCTGGATCACGGTCTGGCTCTCGCCCAGGCGCAGGGCGCGCGGCTGGTGCTGCTGATTACCGGACGGCCGCGCCCGGCCGATAGCAATGGCGCGCGCGGCGAGCGGCGCGGCGCCATTCGCGCGAAATTCCTCGACTGGTTGGCCGCCGGTCCGCACGCGGGCCGCATCGCCGCAATCCGTCCGGCTCATCCAAGGCATGGCGGGGCAGGGGCGGTTTATGTGGTGTTGAGACGGCCCCGGTGATCACCCGCATTGCCCCCGGTGCAGCAGCTTGTGGTCGGCCAGCACCAGCGCCATCATCGCTTCCACCACCGGCGCGCCGCGGATGCCGACGCAGGGGTCGTGGCGGCCTTTGGTCTGGATTTCGGTCGCCTCCCCGGCCCGGTTGATCGTCTGCACCGGCGTAAGGATCGAGGAGGTCGGCTTGAACGCGGCGCGCACCACCACCGGCTGCCCGGTGGAAATCCCGCCGGCGATACCGCCCGCATGATTGGCGAGGAAGGCGGGGCCGGCATCACCCTCTGCGGGGCGCATTGGGTCGGCGTTCTGCTGGCCGGTGAGCCGCGCGGCGGCGAAGCCATCGCCGATTTCCACGCCCTTGACCGCATTGATGCTCATCATCGCGGCGGCAAGCCCGGCATCGAGCTTGGCGTAGAGCGGCGCGCCCCAGCCGGCGGGCACGCCCATAGCGACGCATTCGACCACTGCTCCAACCGATGAGCCGGCCAGGCGGGCCTCATCGACCAGCTTCTCCCAGCGCGCCGCAGCTGCTGCGTCCGGACAGAAGAACGGGTTGTTGCCGATCTCGCTCTCGTCGAAGGCCGCGCGGTCGATCGCATCCCCGGCGATTTCCACGACATAGGCAAGCAGCTTCACCTCGGGAATGACCAACCGCGCGACGCCGCCAGCCGCCACCCGCGCCGCCGTCTCGCGCGCCGAACTGCGCCCGCCGCCGCGGTAATCGCGAAAGCCGTATTTCGCGTCATAGGCGTAATCGGCATGACCCGGTCTATAAGAATCAGCAATTTGGCTGTAATCCTTCGAGCGCTGGTCGACATTGTCGATCATCAGGCTGATCGGCGTGCCGGTGGTCTTGCCCTCGAATATGCCCGAGAGGATACGCACCGCATCCGGCTCCTGCCGCTGCGTGGTGAAGCGCGACTGGCCGGGGCGCCGGGCATCGAGAAACGGCTGTAGGTCCGCCTCGCTCAGCAAGAGACCCGGCGGGCAGCCATCGACCACCGCGCCCAGCGCCGGCCCATGGCTCTCGCCCCAGGTGGTGAAACGCAGCAGGTGCCCGAAGCTGTTAACGCTCATGGTTGGGCTTTGTCGCGGATAGGGCAAAAAGTCCACTCCCGCGCGGCGCATCGTTTGGCTAGGGAGCGCGAGACAAATACGAAAGGAGCAAGCCTTGACCATCACCCTCTACGGCATCCCGAACTGCGACACGGTGAAAAAGGCGCGCGACTGGCTCGACGGGCACGGGATTGCCTATGCCTTCCATGACTACAAGAAGCAGGGTGCTGATCCGGACAAGCTTGCCCATTGGGCGGGGCAGGCTGGCTGGGAGAAAATCCTCAACCGCGCGGGCACGACGTTCAAGAAATTGCCAGACGCCGACAAGGACGGGTTGGACGAACGAAAGGCCGTGGCGCTGATGGCGGCGAACCCGAGCTGTATCAAGCGGCCGGTGGTGGAGCATGCGGGCGGGCTGCTGGTCGGTTTCAAGGAGCCCGAATGGCTGGCGGCGCTTGGTTGAAACCACTTGCGCCAACCTCGCCCAAATATCCGAAAGGCCCAGTCTCGTTAGATTCGATTTACCGATTCTTAAGCACACCGGCCTAGGCAAAGGGTTTGTTCACTGGCTCGCCGCGCATCGGGCCAACGCCCGGACTGGCAGCGGGCAAGTTCAAACAGCAGGTTTTCGCCTGTCGTAGCCGCAGGAAGGGGGCAATATGGCAATGTGGAAGGCGCTGATTCCCGGGATCCTGCTCACATGGATCGTTGCCGGGGTGATCGGTTCGAACGGTTCAAAGGGCGGTGTACTCACCATTCACTATCTCAGCCTGACCGGCAACGGGGCATTCACGGTACCGCAGAACGGGATTTATTGGTCGTGGCCGCTATTTGTTTGTGCGACGCTGCTGGGCTTCGCCATCTTCAAGATGATGGAATGATCGGTCCACCGCGCGACCGGGGACGGTAGAACCGTCCTGAGATGCCGACCCGGTCGAGCACATAGTCGCGCTCCAGCTGGTCGAAAACATCATCCTCGAAATTGACGAATCGGGCCGGCATGGTCTGTGCGCCAGCGGGATCGCCGGGCGCATGTTGGCGCTCTGAGCTGACCTGAACCAACGCCACCTCATGCCGCCGGAGCATCCCGTTCAGCGTATCGGAAGGCAGCCGACCCGTCAGCATCGCCTGATTGGCATTGAAGCTGTCGTAGAACAGCGGCTTGCCGGCGGTGAGGCAGAGCAGCTGCGATTCGCAGATGGCCGGTCCCGGCACGGCCCGCAGATAAGCGGCATCGGCTTCGAACAAGCGCTCGCGCTGCGCCATCTCGCCCAGCGCATCGACGGCAAAGCGGCCCAGGCCCAGCGGCGCATGGAACAGCGCGCCGGCATTGATCGCCAGCGCCAGCGCCGCCTGCCACCGAGACGAGAGGCCACGCTCGCGCAGTTCGCGGCTGGTCAGTCCCGCGCCGATGGCGGGCGCGACGATAAGGTCGAAATAGACGTTGATGTCAGTCCCCGCGCCGCCCGCGAGAAAGCTGCCGAAGGCCACGGCGAGAACAAGCCAGGCGAGGATGAAGCCCGCCGGGGCGCGGGCGCGCGCGGCGATCAGGCCGAGGCCGACGACGATCAGCGGGGCCTGATAGCGGCCGAG
>JANMCD010000279.1:0-3993 GCA_031360905.1 Novosphingobium sp. | reverse complement strand
CCCATCTCCTCGTGTTGCTTCATCGTCTCGTTAGTCCAGTGGCGGGCGCAGGCGGTGTAGCGGGTGCCGTCGCCTTCCGGCGCAATTTCCCAGATGCCGATCATGAACGGGCCGGCCGGCGTAAAGTCGGCGGTGACGGCATCGGTGGTGATGAAGCGGCGGCCTTCGTCATAGGCGAGATATATGCCGTTCTGCGCCTCCCGCTCGCCGTCCGGCCCGTGGAAGGTCATGTTGCATGCGCCGCCGGGCCGGCGGTCCTGCTGGTCGATTTTCGCCTGCCATGGCACGGGGCACCACCATTCTTCCTGGCGGTCGGTCATCACCTTCCAGACTTTCGCCGGCAGGGCGGAAATGAAGCGGGTGACGGATAGTTCGTGCGAGTTTGGGCTATCGGTCAAAGGTCGACCTCCGATCCATAGGGTTGGGTTATGAGTTCGAGGAAGTGCCCGTCGGGATCCTCGAAATAGAAGCCACGGCCGCCCCAGTGGCGGTTGATTTCGCCCGGCTTGCTGCGCATGGGGTCAGCCCACCAGGTCTGGCCGCAGTCCTTCACCATGGCGAAACCGGCATCGAATTCCGCATCGCTGACGAGGAAGGCATAGTGTTGCGGCGCAATCAGCCCCTCTTTCTCCATATAATCCATCGACACTCCGTTGCCGAGTTCGGCAACGAGAAAATTGCTGAAAGGCTTGGCCGGCTCCAGGCCCAGCAAATCGCACAGGTAGGCGGAAGAGCGGGCCTTGTCGCTGCACCAGACGATGGTGTGGTTGAGTTGCGCGGTCATAGCACGAAAAACTCCCTTCAGTCGCGGTCGGGCGCCCTTTCGAAGAATTTCAGCATCGGTCAGCCCTTGCGCGCTGCCTCGATTGCCGCAACGTCGATCTTTTTCATTCCCATCATTGCTTCGAATGCGCGTTTGCTCTCATCGCCCCCGGCCGCCATCGCCTGGGTGAGCACGCGCGGGGTGATCTGCCATGAGATGCCCCACTTGTCCTTGCACCAGCCGCACTGGCTTTCCTCGCCTCCGTTGCCGACGATCGCGTTCCAGTAGCGATCGGTCTCCTCCTGATCCTCGGTGGCGATCTGGAACGAGAAGGCCTCGCTGTGCTTGAACCTAGGCCCGCCGTTGAGGCCGATACAGGGGATGCCGCAGACATTGAATTCGACCGTCAGCACGTCACCGGCCTTGCCATCGGGGTAATCGGCTGGCGCGCGCTGGACGGCGGTCACATGGGTATCGGGAAAGGTCGCGGCGTAGAAGTTCGCCGCTTCCTCGGCGCCGCCTTCGAACCACAGGCAGATGGTGTTCTTCCAGTTCATTTGCGCATCTCCTCGATGAGCCCGTTGTCGACCGCCTTCGCTGCTTTGTAAGCAGGCCGCGCCTGGAGCCGTTCGGCATAAGCGACGAAGGCCTCGCTCGGCGGGATCGTGCCGAAGGTCAGGCCCCAGTCGATCTGGCTGCCGACATAGACGTCCGCCATGGTAAACCGGTCGCCGCAAACATAGTTCCGCCCGGCGAGATGCTGTGCGATTGCGGAGATCGCGCGTTCGAAATTGCCCCAGCCGACAAATCCCTGCTTTTCCAGCGGAGGCTCAAAGCCAAGCGATCGTGCTGTCACCGCCGCCTCGACCGGGCCGGCGGCGAAGAACAGCCAGCGAAAATAGTCGGCCATTTCCGCATCCTTGGGCAGCAGACCCGCTTCGGGGTGCATCTCGGCAAGGTAATGACAGATCGCCGCCGCCTCGGTCACCACCCGGTCGGTGCCGTTGTCGTGGTGGACGATGGTCGGCACCTTGCCCATCGGATTGGCGGCAAGCAGGGCCGGCGGCTTGTTGTCCCAGCGCACCAGCACCTGCTCGTAATCCGCGCCTACTTCATGCAGCGCCCAACGCGCGATCTGGCCGCGCGACATCGGGTTGGTGAAGAATGTATAAGTAGCCACAATCAGCCCTTCTTCGCGCCGACGAGGCCGAAGTGGGCGCCTTGTGGATCGATGCCATTCAGCGAGAAATCGCCGCCGGGGATCTCCATCGGGCCGTTGATGACGCTACCACCGCCCGCACCGATGGCAGCAACAGCAATATCGATATCGGCAACCCGGAAATATTGGTTCCAATGCGGCGGACCCATTTCCGGGGTTCCTTTCATCATCGCGCCCAGGATGCCGCCGTGGCCAATGAACTGATAGCTGCCCATTGGGCCCATATCCATCGAATCGCTGTTCACCCAGCCGAATTGTGCGCCGTAGAACGCCCAGGACGCGGACTGATCCGGGGTGACCAATTCGTTCCAGGCGCAATGGCCGATGCGCGGCCGGTCCTTGGAAAATGCATGACTCTCGCCTTCGCCGTCCGGCGACATGACATAGAACGGCGCGCCATGCGGATCGGCGACCATGGCGATGCGGCCGACCGTGGGAATATCCATCGCCGGCATCAGCACGCTGCCGCCAGCGCCGGTGATCGCCGCGATACTGGCATCGACGCTGTCCACCGCAATGTACCCGACCCAGGCGGGGCGGGCGCCATGTTCGGCCATTTCGGGGGTAATCGCCATCAATCCGCCGATGCTCCCTTCGGAGGCGGTGATGATGCGATAGTCCATGTCGGGCATGCCGCTATCGGCAATGCTCCACTCCAATACCGAGCCATAGAATGCCTGCGCGGCATCGGCATCGCCTGTGAGCAGTTCGTACCAGATGAAATCGCCTTGGGTATTGGCCATGGTTATTCTCCCAGTGCCACGACGGGCGTGAAACCGCCAAAGATCATGCGTTTGCCGTCGAACGGCATGTCGGCGGGCATCGGCATGCTGTCGTCCTGCATCATCTTTTCCTGAGCCGCGTCGCAGACTTCGCGCGAGGGCCATTCCATGAAGGAGAACACCACCTTCTCGTCAGGTTCCGCCTTCACCGCGCAGCGGAAATCGGTGACCTTGCCTGTGGGAACGTCGTCGTCCCAGCATTCGACCAGGCGTGTCGCGCCGTAGCCCATGAACATCGGCCAGGTATCCTCGGCCATCTTGCGATAAGCCTCGCGCTTGGCGGCGGGGACGGGGACCACGAAGCCCTGGACGTAGCTGGCGGCGCGGTGTTCGCCTTGTTCGACGATCGGCTCGAATCCGCCATAGATCATGCGCTTGCCATCGAACGGCATCGGGTTCTTCTCGGGATTGAACCGGTCGTCGGTTTTCATCAGGTCGCTCATCCGCGATTCCATTTGGCTTCGCGCCGCCTTGTCGGGCCATTCGATCCAGCTGAAGACAATTGCCTCGTCGTCCTTGCTGGCGACCGCGCCGAAAAAGTCTGTTGTTTGGCCGTGGGGGACATTATCTTCCCAGCATTCCACGACCTGGCTGGCGCCATTGTCGATGAATACGGCGTCGCTCATGCGGGCATGATCGATGAACTTCTCGCGGTTGGCCTGTGGCACCGGGACGACAAAACCTTCGATATAGGACATTTCCGATCTCCTCGGTTGGAACGCTATTAACTGATCGGAGAACGCTGGGCGCTGCTAATAGTTCGCGAATTGATGTTCGGGCCGCGCCGTTTTAACGATTTGCGCGGCGGGTTGCCCTCAATCAGCGCCAAGCCGGTGCCCGAATTCACCCTGACGGCACCAAGCGCCATGCCGATCACGGGCAAGTCATTAGCGCCGCGCCTCGCGTTCGGCGATTTTCCGCCACGCCGGGCGCTGGCAGACCCGTGCGTACCAGGCTGCGGTGCGGGGATGCGTCTCGGATTTCGGATCATGCCCGACATAGCCGAGACTGCGGAACACCGACGCCACCGAAACATCCGCCAGCGTGAACGCATCGCCAACCAGCCAGCCGCTCTCCGGCGCGACACTTTCAAAATAGCTGACGATGCCCGGCAGTTCGGCCTCGCCCTCCAGCGCGGTCGCCTCATCCCCGCCGATCTTGAGGATCTTGGGGCCGACGAGTCGGTTGAACAGAATCTTGAGGCCCGAGCCGGCCAGGATGGTGTCGGC
>JANMCD010000273.1:0-12244 GCA_031360905.1 Novosphingobium sp. | reverse complement strand
GGCGATACCATCGCGGCCAACCTGTTCATGCTTGGCTACGCGTCCCAGCGCGGTCTGCTTCCGGTTTCGCCTGAAGCAATCGAACGCGCCGTCGAAATCAATGCGGTCGCGGTGCCGTTCAACAAGGCCGCCTTTGCGTTGGGGCGGCTTCAGGCCGTCGATCCCGATCGGATCGCAGACGAGGTGCAGAACACTGTTCCCGATGTCGAGTTCCAGCCGCTTACCGGATTGGACGATATCGTGGCGCACCGCACCGATCTCCTGACGGCGTATCAGAATGCGGCCTGGGCCGAACGCTATCGCCAGCTGGTTGAACTTGTAGCCGAAGCGGAGGCGAAAGCGGTGCCCGGCAGTGGTCAACTGGCCGTCACTGTCGCCCGCAATTTCGCCAAGCTGATGACCTATAAGGACGAATATGAGGTCGGCCGCCTCCACAGCGATCCTGCCTTCAAGAAGCTTCTTGCCGAGACTTTCGAGGATGGTGCCCGGCTGCGCTACAACCTTGCTCCGCCGCTGTTTTCAAAGCGCGATCCGCAGACCGGACATTTGCTGAAGCGCGAGTTCGGATCATGGCTCGGCGGCGCTTTTGGCTTGCTCGCCCGGATGAAGGGGCTGCGCGGCACCGCATTCGATCCGTTCGGCCGGACCGCAGAGCGCAAGATGGAGCGCGCCCTGATCGATGAGTATGAAGCACGGATTACGATGGTCGCGGGCGCGCTGACGGCGCGCAATCATGCCGTCGCCGTCGCGCTCGCCAGTCTGCCGCAACAGATTCGAGGCTATGGCCATATCAAGGACGAGAACGTCGCCAAGGTCCGCGCGCTGGAGCCGGCGTTGCTCGAGAAATTCCGCCATGCCGGATTGGCTGGTCCGGCGCGCGCCAGGATACAAAATCTGCAGAGCGCTTGAGCGCGAACCGAGAGGAACACCGATGTTCAAGATGCTGATCGATGGCGCTTTGATTGAGGCCAGCAAGCAGAGCGGCGTCATCAATCCGGTCGATGAAACGACAATCGCGTTTGTCCCTGACGCCAGTCCCGCCGACGTGGACAGCGCCGTAGCGGCGGCGGCAAAGGCTTGGAAGAGCTGGCGCGAGACCTCGTTTGAGACTCGCAGCACGGTGATTTCGGCAATCTCCAAGGCCATTGCCGACAATGCCGAAGAACTTGCCGGGCTACTCGTCCAAGAGACCGGACGGCCGATGGGCGTCGCCCAGTTCGAGATCGGCCTGGCGCAGCAATATCTCGACTATGCCGCGCAGCAGCGGCTCGATGCGGAAATTGTGGCTGACAGCGCTACCAGCCGGGTGGAGTTGCATCGCAAGCCGCTCGGGGTGGTTGCCGCGATCGTGCCCTGGAACGCGCCGCTCTATCTCGCCGCGAACAAAATCGGTCCGGCTCTGATCGCGGGCAACACCGTCGTCGTCAAACCGGCGCCGACGACGCCGCTGACGACATTGCGATTGGCGCAGCTGATTGCCGGGATTGTGCCCGCCGGCGTGGTCAATGTGGTGTCGGGCGGCAATGCGGTGGGTGCGCATCTTGTCAGCCATCCCGATGTCGCCAAGGTGGCGTTCACCGGCTCGACGCAGACGGGCCGCAAGATCATGGCGGCAGTAGCGCCTTCGCTCAAACGACTGACACTGGAGCTGGGCGGCAATGATGCCGCGATCGTCCTGCCCGATGCCGATCCCAAAGCGATTGCGCCAGCGCTGTTCGGCCTTGCCTTCTTCAATTCGGGTCAGGTCTGCGCGGTTATCAAACGGCTCTATGTGCATGACAGCCTGTATGACGCCGTTTGTGACGAGATCTCCGCCATCGCCAACGCATCGACGCTGGGCGATGAGGGTGATCCCAGCCTGCAGTTCGGCCCGGTCCAGAACCGGGCGCAATATGACAAGGTTTTGACCTTCCTAGCCGATGCCCGCGCTAACGGCTCGATAATCGCGGGCGGAGATGCGCGCGAAGGCCCTGGCTATTTCGTGCCCCTGACGGTGGTGCGCGACATCAGCGATGGCACGATGACCGTGGATGAGGAGCCTTTTGGCCCGATCCTGCCAATCATCCGCTACAGCGATATCGACGATGTGATCGCGCGCGCCAATGCATCGCCCTATGGCCTGGGTGCGTCGGTTTGGTCAAGCGACACCGAGGCGGCGGCAAAGGTCGCATCACGGATCGAAAGCGGCACCGTCTGGGTCAATCAGCATTGCGCGCTCGACCCTGCGGTGCCGTTTCCCGCGCACAAACAGTCGGGACTCGGCGTCGAAGGCGGGCGCGAAGGGCTTTATGCCTATACCGCCCTCCAGACGCTCAATATCGCAAAGCCGGCGGCGGCATGAGCGCCGTACTGGACGAGCTGTTCTCGGTCACGGGCAAGACCGCGCTGGTCACGGGCGGCGCCAAGGGTGTTGGCGCGATGATCAGCCGGACGCTCGCCCGCGCCGGAGCCCATGTCATCATGGTCGGTCGGGACAAAGCTGCTGGCGATGCCTTTGCGGAGACTCTCGATGGCCCGGCGCGCTTCCTTGCGCATGATCTGATGACGATGGACGGTGTGCAGGCCGCAGCCGGGGAAGTCGCTGCGCTGGCGCCGGGGCTCCACATTCTCGTCAACAATGCCGGGGCGTTTAGTGCCGGCCCGATCGAAGATGCCGATCCCGCACGGTGGGAGGCTGAAATGGGACTCAATCTGCGCGCGCCATTCTTCCTGGCGCAGGCGCTGCTGCCCAATCTGGCTTCAGCTTCGCGCCCCGGCGATCCTGCCCGGATTATCAACATCGGGTCCATCGCAACGCTTTGGGGCAAGAGCAGCAATGGGGCCTATGCCTATGGCGCGACCAAGGCGGCCATTCACCAGCTCACCCGGATGCTCGCATCGGACCTGACGGCCAGGGGCATAAATGTAAACGCCATCGCCCCCGGGTTTTTTCCGAGCGACATGACCGAAGGTTTCTTCGCTGCGGTTCCCGGCCTCAAAGAAGGCATGATTGCCGGCATTCCTTCGGGTCGACTTGGCACCGAAGAAGATATTGGCGGCGCGGTTCTTTATCTCGCATCGCGCGCCGGCGCCTATGTGTCGGGCACCATCCTGCCAGTGGAGGGCGCGCTATGGCAGGCGTAAGCACCATTGCTCTGATCGAGCGCAAAACCAGCATCTCACGCGACCTGTTCAGTCGTTACTGGCGCGATATTCATGGAGTCATGGCGGCGCGCATTCCGGGCTTTCATAGCTATACACAAAACCATGTTTTGCCGGTGCTCGATGCCGGTTCAACCAGCCCCGAGCCGTTTGAAGGCATTGCCATCGTCACCTACACCAGTGAGGCGAACCGGCAGGGCCTGATCGAGAGCGACATCATCCCGCACATCCACCGTGATGAGCAAAATGTGTTTCGCCGGTCGCTGCTTTACAATCTCGGGGAAGGCGCGTGCCGCGCCCTGATCGAACCGGGCGGCGAAGGTGGAACGACCTTCTTTCTGACAATCCCGGAAGGACAGTCCTACGACGTTGCGGCAGCTTCCCTTCGCGAGGCGGGCGCTGCGGCAATCCGGCTGCACGATCTGACGGGCGGTGATCCGGGCGGCTGGAACGACACCGATGTCGATGATGGCGGGACCGGGCGCCGGTTTGTCGCCGTTCTTGAAACTGAATGGGCGCATGACGAAGAGGCGATCTGCGCCATCCGCGCGGTCGTCGCTGCCTCAGGCGGCGAAATCGCCGCTTACCGAACGGACGAGCGCTATGTCATGGTCGAGCATGGCCGACCGACGCCGCTCGGCTTTCGCGGCCTGGATGCACTGCGGACAATCGAGGATGCCGGAGCAACAAACCAGCTGGATTCTCTGCTTGAAAAGGCCGTTTTTGGTTGGAGAAACTGAAGTTCAGGCGCATTTTTGCGGTATGAAGCAAGGGAGTGACCAATGACCGTTCGCGTGGAGAAAGCCTTTTGCCGCATCTGCCTGGGGCATTGCGGCATGCAGCTGACCATCGATGAGGATGACCGGATCGTCGACATCCGCGGCGACAAGGATCACCCGCTGACCCGCGGCTATGCCTGCTTCAAGGGATTGCAGGCGGAAGAAGCGCATCACGGCGATGCGCGCGTCTTGCAGCCGCTCAAGCGCAACGCTTCGGGCGGCTTTGATCCGATCCCGTCCGAACAGGCGCTTGACGAAATCGCTTCCCGGATCGCGGCAATCATCGAGGCGCATGGACCCGATGCCATCGGCGTCTATTTTGGCAACGGCTCGATCTTCAACTCGACCGCCGTCACCATGCAGGCCCATTTCCTCGAAGCCATAGGCTCGCGGTCGCGCTTCACCTCATACACCATCGATCAATCCGCCAAGACCCTGTCGGCCGAACGAATTGGTATCTGGGCCGGCGGCAACCTCCAGCTCGAACAGTCCGAAGTCATTCTTCTGATCGGCACAAATCCGCTTCTTTCGCACGGTTTGCTCGGCTTTTTGGCATCTGACCCGACCCGGCGCCTGAAAGCGGCCAAGGCGCAGGGGCTGAAACTGATCACGATCGATCCGCGCCGCACCGAAACATCGCACCATGCCGATCTTTCGATTCAGCCCTATCCCGGGCAGGATTCAGCGATCATGGCCGGGCTGATCCGCCTCATCCTCGCCGAAGGTTGGCAGGACAAGGCATTCTGCGCGCGCTATGTCGGCGACGAGGCGATGGCGGCACTGGGCGCCGCCGTCGACCCCTTCGCCGAGGCCATGGTCGAGGGGCGTGCGGGCTTGAACTCCGGAGACCTGCGCCGGGTCGGCGAGATTTTCGCGCGCGATTGCAAACAAGGCGCTGCCTACACCGGGACCGGGCCGAGCATGGCGCCGCATTCGAACCTGATGCAACATATGGTCGATTGCCTCAATGTCGTCTGCGGCCGGTTCACGCGCGCGGGTGACAAGGTGATCAGCGTCGATATGATGACGCCGCCTGCCGAATTTCGCGCCGAAGTCATCCCGCCGTCGCGCGCGTCGTGGCAGGCGCCGCCCAGCCGCATTCGGGGCGTGGGCAGTCTGGCGGGCGAGAAGACGACTGGGACGCTTGCCGATGAAATTCTGACGCCGGGCCCGGAGCAGGTGCGCTGCCTGATTTCCTGCGGCGGCAATCTCGCCAATTTGATGCCCGACCAGGAAAAGATGGAGCGGGCCTTCAATGCGCTGGACCTCAAGGTCTCGATTGATCCTTATATGAGCAATTCGGCGAGGCTGGCCGATTATGTCATCCCGCCAACGATGCAATATGAACGCGCTGACCTGCCCGTGAGCGCTTACGGCTTCCAGTTCTTCCCCGAGCCCTGGGTGGGTTATGCCCCGGCCCTGCTCAAGCCGCCGGTGGGTTCCGATGTGGTTGAAGAATGGTATTTTTTCTGGGCGCTCGCCAAGCGCCTGGGCAAATCGCTCACGTTTGCAGGCAGCCCGATGGACATGGAAAACCCGCCAACCACCGACGATCTGCTGGCGCTGCGGGCCCAGCATCCGATGGCGCCGCTCGATGAAATCAAGAAGTACCCGTCCGGGCGGCTGTATCTTGAGGCGCAGAGCTTTGTGCTGCCGCCGCGTCCCGAAGCAACCGCAACATTCGACGTCATGCCGGCCGATGTTGCGGGCGAACTCAGCGAACTCGCGGCGGAACCCGTACGAGCAGACGGCCACCACAGCAATGGTCAGGCCTTCACCCATTTGCTCTCGACGCGGCGGATGCGCAATTTCTACAATACAATCGGCATGTTCCTGCCCACCACACGCAAGCGCGATCCGTTTAATCCGGCCTACTTGAACCCCGCCGATCTGGCAGCGCGCGGACTTGTCGATGGTGACCGGATTGCCATCCATTCCGATCATTCGCGGATCATGGCGATTGTCCAGGGCGACCCTGCGGTCCGGCCAGGCGTCGTTTCAATGGCGCATGCGTGGGGCGGCCTGCCATCGGAAGAGGTTGATGTGGCAACCCACGGTTCCTCAACCAACCGCCTCATCAGCACTGACCGCGACACTGACCCCATCAACGCAATGCCGCGTATGTCAGCGATCCCGGTCAATATCGTGCCGTTGCCAAATTCGCAGAATTTATCGTCCTGATTGAACCGATCTTGCTTTATCGAATGTGGTGAATCCGGAGCTTTTCCTAGGCGAACGACACGGGATTGGGCAGCGGTTGGGTCGGACGGTGCCTCAGAGGTCGGCGTCGATACCAGCCGCGCCAAAGGCACCCTCGCTTGCGTAGCGAACGATTTCATCGTCGGGCAGTCCGAGGTCGCGCATCACGGCTGCGGTGTGCTCGCCGAGACGCGGCGGCGCCACCGGTGACACCGGCATCGCGCCGCTCATCGTGATCGGGTTGCCCGGCATCCGCAGCGTGCCTTCGGTTGGATGCTCGACGGTTTGCCAGAAATCGATGCTGCCCAGATGCGCGTTGTCGAGCAGATCGGTGATCGAGTTGACGGTCGCGAACGGGACGTCGTCATCGCCGAGCAGCGCGACCCAGTCGTCGTGGTCGCGCGCGAGGATCCGGCGCCCGACCTCGGCCCAGAAGCCGGACTGATCGGACTGGCGCGCCGCGAAGGTCGAATAGCGCGGGTCGCTGGTCAACTCGGGATCGCCGACTGCCGCGCAGAAGCGCCGCCAATGGCCTTCGTTGTAGGGTAGCACGCAAAGATATCTGCCGTCGCGCGTCAGGAACGGGCGCCGCGCCCCGGTGCTGATCGGCACATAGCCCGCCGGGGCGAGCGGCGGGATGAACGTTTCGCCCCACAGATGCTCAACCACGTTGAACGCCGTCATCGTCTCGAACATCGGAACATGGACTGCCTGGCCAGCGCCAGTGCTGGCGCGCTGCACCAGCGCGGCGGCGACCGCAAAGGCGGCATGGACGGCGGTGATCTTGTCGGCCATGATCGAGGGGATGTAGCGCGGCTGCCCCGCGACCGCGGACAGCATCATGGCGAGGCCCGATTCAGCCTGCCCGACATCGTCGTAAGCAGGTCGCCCCGCGAGGATGCCGTCGTCCGAGTAGCCCTTGACGTGGCAATAGACGAGGCGCGGGTTGAGCGCGTCGAGTGCTGCATAGGAAATGCCGAGCCGAGCCGCCGCAGGGGTCCGCACCGAATGAAGGAACACGTCGCTGGTCCGCACCAGCGCGTGGAGCGCGTCGAGGCCGCGCGGTGTCTTGAGATCGAGGACGATGCTCTGCTTGTTGCGGTTGCTGCCGAGGAAGAAAGACCCCATGCCTTCGGAGTGCCGCGGGCCGATCTGGCGTGTCAGGTCGCCTTCGGGCGGCTCGATCTTGATGACCTCGGCACCCATATCGCCGAGATACTGGGCCGCGAGCGGGCCAAGCACCATGGTCGCCAACTCGAGAACTCTGACTCCTTCAAGCGGGCCGGCCAATCGCAATTATCCTGTCATTTTCCGCGCCGCCCGCGCTGGGCCTTATAATCTTGGGTAACGTATTACACCGCCGGGCACAACGGCAATCGGACTATGCCGATCGGCGACGTTCCGCGAGCTTGCATGGCCGCAAACGCCGTTATACCACCGCGTATATGAATAGACCGGAGAGTTTGTTTTTCGCCGATTCGGGCCAAGCGGGTTGGCCGTGACCGCCGATCCCTTGCTGGAAGAACTGAGGGTCCATGTGGGCCAGAAGTTCGGCCCGGTTTATGCGTGGGATCCCGTCAACATCCCGATGGTGCGCCAGTGGCGCGAAGCATTGGGCTTTGCACCGAACGCCGCGCAGGTGCCGGCGACCATGCTGCCCGTCTGGCTGATGCCGGGCGTCGGTGGTCGCGTACCCGCCGGTTCCGATGACCGCGACCACCGCGCCATCATGAAAATACTCGAACGCGAAGGCTTCCACGGCATCCTCGGCACCAATTGCGAACAGGATTATGCGCGGCCGTTGAAGATCGGCGAGCGCATTTCTTCGACCTATGAGTTGGCAACGGTCAGCGACCGCAAGACCACCAAGTTCGGCCCCGGCTATTTCGTCACCTTCCTGCAGACATTTAACGACGCCGACGGTGAGCCGGTCGGGAGCATGCAGCTGCGCATCCTGCGCTTCAAGTCGGTTGCGGCACGGCCCGCGCCGCCGCAGCCGTCGATGAGCCAGGACACCAGCTTCTTCTGGGAAGGGTTGCGCGAAAAGCGGCTGCTGATCCAGCGCTGCACACAGTGCGGACTGCTGCGCCACCCGCCCGGTCCGGCGTGCGAAGCTTGTCATTCGTTCGATTGGGACACGGTGACGGCGAGCGGCGCGGGCGAACTTTATTCGTTCGTGCTGGTCCACACGCCCCAGTATCCCGCCTTCGACTATCCGCACCCGGTCGGCTTGGTCGCGCTCGACGAAGGTGTCCGCATGATCGCGCCGCTGGCTCCGGAGGACCGCAACGCGCTCAAGATCGGCGACCGCATGCAGGCGATTTTGTGCGAACCCGACGGGGCCGACCGCCTGCCGGTCTTCCACCGCGTCGCGGAGGGCTAAGCGATGGAATTCGGACTCAACGAGCAGCAGCAGGCGGTCGCCGACCTCGCCGAGCGGATTTTCCGCGACCACGGCGATGACGACCGCATCCGGCGCATTTATGAATCGGGCGACGTTTTCGACGCCGACCTGTGGCGCAGCCTTGCCGAAACCGGCCTGCTCGGCGCCATCGTCCCCGAGGCCGACGGCGGTGCGGGCCTGGGCATGATGGAGTTCGGGCTGATCCTTGAGGCGCAAGGCACGCGGCTCGGCGCGGTGCCGTTGTGGCGGCATTCGCTAGCCGCGCTCGCCATCGCCAGCTTCGGCGCGGAGGCGCTTAAGCGCCAGCAGCTTGCCGGCTTGATCGACGGCAGCCGCATCGCGTCGCTGTGGAGCGGCGGGGGTACGACACCACCGGTCACCGCCACCCCGCAGCGCAACGGCTGGGTGCTGAGCGGCACTGCCGAGGCTGCGATCATCGACCGCCGCACCAGCCTGCTGCTGGTCCTTGCAACCGTCCCTGGCGGCGGCAGCGCGCTGTTCGCGGTGCCGTGCGACGATCCGGCGCTCGGCATGACCTGGGGCACGATGACGAACCATGAGACAGCGGCGGATATAAGGTTCGAAGGCCTCGAGTTGAGCGGCGAGGCGCGCCTCGACGTCAACGATGCTGCCGACTGGCTCGCAGTGCGCAGCGCGCAGGCAATCTCGGCGCTGCAGCTCGGCGTGGTCGCGCAGGCGCTAACACGCGCCGCGGCCTATGTCGGCGAGCGCGAGCAGTTCGGCCGTCAGATCGGCAGCTTTCAGGCGGTCGCGATGCGCATGGCCGATGCGTCGATCCATCTCGAACTGCTGCGCACCGCGCAGTGGCAGCTGGGCTGGCGGCTCGACCATGGGCTGCCCGCGCGCGCGGCGGCTTGCGTGGCGAGCTATCAGGCGAGCGAGGCCGGCCACATCATCGGCCATACCGCGCAACATTATCACGGCGGCACGGGTGCCGATCTCACCTATCCGGTCCACCGCTTCTTCCTGTGGGCGACCGCACTCGACTTGGCGAATGGCGGCGCGCAGGCGCAGTTGGAGAGCCTCGGCGGGATGCTCCCCGAACGCGTCGGCTTCGAAGAATGCGTCGGAGGATGACGGCGCGCGCGGACATCCGGGCGGGCGACGAACTTCCCGCGATCGAAATTGCGCTGACCGCGACCGGCATTGTCGCGGCGGCGCTGGCAACGCGCGATTTCCAGCCGGTCCATCATGATGCCGAGCGCGCCGTGAGCCACGGCAATGCCGACATTCTCCTCAACACCCACGCTACGGCAGGCTATCTGGAGCGGCTGGTGATGCAATGGGCAGGGCCGGAGGCCTTCCTGAAAAGTATCAAGTTCCGCCTCGGTGTGCCGAGCTATGTTGGCGACACGCTCGTGCTGCGCGGAACCGTCGTGGCGCCGCCCGACACAGGTGGAGTGGTTGAAATCGCAGTCACCGGCACGAATTCGCGCGGCACGCATGTCGAGGGCGAAGTCGTGGTGCAGCTGGCATGAGCATGACCGGCAGGTTCCCAAGCCGCGAGACCGCGATCGCCGGGATCGGCGCGACCGAGTTCTCCAAGAATTCGGGGCGCACCGAAATGCGGCTGGCAGTCGAAGCCTGCCTCGCCGCGCTAGCCGACGCGGGCATCGAGCCGGCCGAAGTCGATGGCATGTGCACCTTCACGATGGACAACAACCCCGAGGCCGACGTCCATCGCTTCATCGGCGGGCGCGATCTGACTTTTTTCTCGCGCATCGATTATGGCGGTGGCGGAGCGTGCGCGCCGGTGATGCAGGCGGCGATGGCCATCGCCACAGGCGCGGCGAACGTCGTGGTATGCTATCGCGGCATGAACGAGCGGTCGTGGTACCGCTTCGGCGCGGCAGCCGACCCGCCCAAATCTCCGACCTTCCTGCCGACGCATTACGGCTGGTACCTGCCGGCAGGGCTCAACACCAACGCCGCGCATGTCGGCATGATCGCGCGCCGCTACATGCACGAGTTCGGTGCCACGAGCGAGGATTTTGGCCGCGTCACGGTCGCCGGGCGCGATTTCGCGGCGACCAATCCCAACGCGTTCTTCTACGAGCGGCCGATTACGCTTGCCGATCACCAGGCGTCACGCTTCATCGCCGAGCCGCTGCACCTGCTCGACTGCTGCCAGGAGAGCGACGGCGCGGTCGCGCTGGTCATCACCTCCACCGAGCGAGCGCGGCGGCTGCGCCGCGATCCGGTGACGGTGGTCGCCGCCGCGCAGGGCAGCGCGCATGGCCAGCACCGCATGACGAGCTTCTACCGTGACAGCATCTCGGCGATCCCGGAAATGGCGCTGGTCGCGCAGCAGCTCTATGCCCAGAGCGGCCTCGGCCCCGCCGATTTCGAAAGCGCCATCCTCTACGATCATTTCACGCCCTATGTGCTGGCGCAGCTCGAAGCGTTCGGTTTTTGCGCGCGCGGCGAGGCGAAGGACTTTGTTCGCGCCGGTGCGCATGCACGCGGCGGCCAGCTGCCGATCAACCCCAATGGCGGCCAGCTCGGCGAGGCCTATATCCACGGCATGAACGGCATCGCCGAGGCCGTACGCCAGATCCGCGGCACCGCCGTCAACCAGATCGCCAGCGTCAGGCACATGCTGGTGTCGGCGGGCTCGGGCATCCCGACAAGCGGCCTCATTCTCGGGAAGGACTAACATGCACGTCGCCTTCACCCCCGCTCAGGCTGCACTCCAGGCCGAAATCGCCGCCTATTTCGCCCGGATCATCACGCCCGAACGGCGCGAGGCGCTCCGCCCGAACGTCGCGACGCCGCTCTACCGCGAGGTCGTGCGCCAAATGGGCGACGACGGCATGCTCGCGCTGAGCTGGCCAATCGAATACGGCGGACGCGGCTACGGCCCGGTCGAGCAGCTGATCTTCGTCCGCGAGGCGCTGCGTTCGGGTGCGCCCCTGCCCTTCCTGACCTTGAGCACCGTCGGTCCGACCTTGATGCGCTTCGGCTCGGAGGCGCAGAAGGCGAAGTTCCTGCCCGCCATCGCGGAGGGGCGCTGCCTGTTCGCGGTCGGCTATACCGAACCGGGGTCAGGCACCGATCTCGCCAGCCTGCAGACGCGTGCGGTGCGCGACGGCGATGACTTCGTCGTCAACGGCAACAAAATCTATACCAGCCTCGTCGAAGGTGCCGATTATATCTGGCTCGCCGTCCGCACCGATCCCGCAGCGCGCAAACACCAGGGCATTTCGCTGCTCATCGTCGATATCGCCACGCCCGGCTTCTCTTTCACGCCAATCGATACGGTAGCCGGGATGCACACCAATTCAACCTTCTACAGTGATGTGCGGGTTCCCGCAGACATGCTCGTCGGCGGCGAGAACGAGGGCTGGCAGCTGATCACCTCGCAGCTCAATTTCGAACGCGTCGGCATCGCGGCGCGTTCGATCTACGGCGAGGAGCTGTACCGCAGGGTGTTTGCCTGGGCGCGCGAGACGATACGCGGCGGTACCCCGGTCGCCGACAAGCCAGTGGTCCGCCACCTGCTCGCCAAGACCTATGCGCGGCTCGAACTGCTGTGGCTGCTCAACTTCCGCATGGCGTGGAAGTTATCCAGCGGCGCAGCGGACCCGGGGCTGGCATCGGCGGCGAAGCTGCACGGCGTCGAGAGCATGATCGAGGTGTGCCGCGACCTGCTGCAGATCGTCGGCAGCGGCGGTTTGATCCGTCACGGCAGCGCGGCGGC
>JANMCD010000264.1:0-4838 GCA_031360905.1 Novosphingobium sp. | reverse complement strand
GAACCGCGCGCAGCGATGCGCCAGGCGATCGCGGCGGCGAAGGAGGCCGGCCGAAAGATTGCCTTCACCCTGTCCGACAGCTTCGTCATCGCCCGTCACGGCGATGATTTCCGCGCGCTGATCGACGCTGGCGATATCGACATCCTGTTCGCCAACGAGCACGAGCTCGCGGCGCTGACCGGGCTGGACGATTTCGACGACGGCATCGCCGCGCTGGTGGACAGGGTGCCGGTACTGGTCGTCACCCGCAGCGCCAACGGCGCGGTCGCGGTGGCGCATGGCGAGCGGGTTGCGGTCGCCGCGCACCCGGTGGCGAAGGTCGTCGACACCACCGGGGCGGGAGACCTGTTCGCCGCCGGTTTCCTGTTCGGCCAGGTGCGGGGCCAGGACCTGGTCGAATGCCTGCGGCTCGGCGCGATCTGCGCGGCGGAGGTAATCTCGCACTATGGCGCTCGGCCCGAAGCGGACCTCAATGTGCTGGTTGCTGCGGCGGACTGATGCGCAATGAATCGCGCGCAACAAAAAATGCCCCAGCTTTCGCATCGGTATCCATAATGCCCTCAGCCCGGGTGCAACACGCCGTGGTAGAGCGGATCTTCGAGCGCCCTTCCCGCGCCAATGGCGACGCAATTGAGTGGATTTTCCGCGACTCTCACCGGCAGCCCGGTCTCGCGCGCGAGGCACAGGTCGATATCGGCGAGCAGCGAGCCGCCGCCAGTCATGATGATGCCGCCCTCGATAATATCGGCGGCGATTTCCGGTGCGGCATTTTCCAGAGCGCTGCGCACCACCTGGACGATCTGGCCAACGCATTCCGCCAGCGCATCGGCAATTTCGGCCTGGGTGATGCTGATCTCCCGGGGAACCCCCCGGGCGACATCGCGGCCCTTGATCAGCGCGGTCCTCGGCGCGCCATTCGGCGTGTATAGGGCGGTGCCCAATTCCTTTTTCACCCGTTCGGCGGTAGCCTCCCCGATCATCAGATTATGGGTTCTGCGGACATAGAAGGTAATCGCCTCATCCATCTTGTCGCCGCCCACCCGCGCGGACATGGCCAAATTCATACCGCCGATCGAAATCACGCCAACCTCGGTGGTGCCGCCGCCGATATCGACGACCATCGAGCCGATCGGATAAGTCACCGGCAAATCAGCCCCGATCGCCGCCGCCATGGGCTCGTCGATCAGCCACACTTTGCGGGCGCCGGCATTGGAGGCGGCATCGCGGATCGCCCGGCGTTCGACCTGGGTCGATCCGGACGGCACGCAGATGACGATTTCCGGCCCGGACCAGGGCATTCCCCGCTGGCCCTGCGCCTTGCGGATGAAATGCTTGATCATCTGCTCGGCGACTTCGAGATCGGATATCACGCCGTTGCGCAGCGGGCGGATCGTCTTGATGTTTTCCGGTGTCCTGCCGAGCATCAGCTTGGCATCGCTGCCGACCGCCAGAACGCGCTTCACCCCCTTGATGGTCTCGATGGCGACTACCGACGGCTCCGCCAACACAACGCCGGTTCCCTTGAGATAGACAACAGTATTGGCCGTACCGAGATCGATCGCCAGGTCGGACGACGCGAAGGAAAATCGGTTAAAGAAGGACATGCGGGCGAGGACTCTGTTTCGAGGCGGCGGGAAGCGCCGCGCCAGCGCCTCCGAACCTGACCAGCAGATGAACCGATTGCCGCAATCGCCCCAGGCGGTGCTGGAGGAAGGCAGCGGGCGAATTACGGCGCTGGGGGACGGCGATGCTCGTAGGAACCCAGCACTGCCATGAAAGCCCCGGCTTGTGAACCCTTGCGGCGGTCCGTTTCCCGTTCCGGCGACGATTTCTGTTTTCGTCTCAAATCCGCCCGGTCGACCAGCAGCACATTGCCCAAGCAAAAGGACGGCAGGAATATCCCGCCGCCTTTCCACCGATCACGCCGCGGCAGTGATCAGAACTTGACCCTGACCCCCGCATAGAACCGGCGGCCCAGCGCGTCGTATGTGCCGGTGTCGGTATCCTGTCCGGCCGACTCGCCGACGCCAATGTCGGCGAGATAGGGCGGCTTGTTGTCGAGCAGATTGTCGCCGCCAATGTAGAATTCGAACCGGTCCTGCACCTTGAACTTGACCTGGGCGTCGAGATAGAATTCACTGTGCACGCGGTAGAGCGGATCGCTTCCGGGCTTCACTCCGGTCAGCTGGTCGTCGATGCTCGCGGGACCGATGTAGGTCCCGGTCATCGACACCCCGACTCCGCCGTATTCAAGACCAAGATTGGCTGTAAAGCGGTTCTTCGAGGCGCCGATTTCTCCGGCAAACTCGTCGCGGTCGGCTCCGGCTATCGGAATTTGGTAGCCCTTAAATAGGTGTGTGTAGGCGACGTAGATATTGGTCTTCACATCCCCGAAATCGTAGCGATAGCTCAGTGTCGCATCGATGCCAGAGGTTTGCAGTCCGCCTGAGTTCAGCCTGGCGCTGTTCACCTCATCCAGCGACCCGGAATTGTTGGGGCCCTGAACCGCCGGACGCCGCGTGATGAAATTGCAAAGCGTTGTGTTGGACTGCGCGTAGCACTGGTCAAGAATGAATTGCAGGGGCAAATCTTCAATCGCATCTTTGATCCGGATGTTGAAATAGTCCACGGTCACGACCAGATTGTTTATTCCCAGCGACTTCGGCGCGATCACCACACCTGCGGTGAAAGACGTCCCTTTTTCTTCCTGCAACCTTGGGTTGCCGCCGGCAAAACTGGTTATGCCCTGCGCGTCCGCCTGGCTGACTGCAAACGCGTCATTTGCCGCGATATTCGCGCTGACGCCCACTGCGGCCCGGCAATTCTGCGCTAGTACGCCGGTGTCTGCAGCGGTTACATCTGTGCAGGGATCCACCAGATCCTGCGGGAAATCCTGCTGCGGCGGCTCAAACAATTCCGCGACGTTCGGAGCGCGAACCGAACGGGCCTGCATGACGCGGAACTTTATGTCCTCAACGGGAGACCATTCAGCACCATAGTTGTAGCTCAGCGTGGTGCCGACGGTCGAATATTTAGACACGCGAATTGCCCCGCGTAAGCTGAGGCTGTTGAAGAACGGCCGGTCAGACAGAATTGGGACGATTGCTTCCGCGTAGCCTTCGATCACGTCGAACTCACCCCTGGTCGATGGCAGCTTATTGCCGCCATTGAGGCCAAGCTGGGATAGTGTGTCAAAGGCGCTCGCGCTGGTCTCGCGGCGATATTCCGTGCCGATGGCGATCCCGACAGGGTCCGCGCCGAGGCCCAGCGAAAACAGGTTGCCCGTGAGACTGGCGCCAGCGACCGTCTGGGTCACCTTGGTATCCAGCGTCTGCGGTGCGGCCAGGTAACCGGTCGCCGGCGTCAGCGAGCCCGCCCCATAGATATTGGCCGGCACACATCCATTTGCCCGTGCAGCGGCATTGACGCAGATGATCTCGGTGCGGTTGCCGTCACCGTCGATGTCGTTGACGTCGCGGATCGCGTTGAGTGCCTGCTGGAAATTCAGGCTGTTGAACTGGCCGCTGCCGACCTGCGCTTCTTTGGTCTGCCCGTAGATGCCGTAAACCTCGTACTTGAAGCCGCCAAACACCTCGCCGTTGATGCCGCCGGCAATTCGAAAAGTATCGCGCTTGGCACTGCTGGTGCGTGGGCCGAAATCGGCAAGGCGCTTGGTAAAGAAGATGTCGCGCAGACCGTCGCCATTGGTATCCGATGCGTCGTTGAAGATTGCATCGGGAACGAAGGGGTTGCGGTAGACCGTCCCTCCGACCAGGCTCTCGATCGGCACCTGTCCGCCGGTATCCGGGAAGATGTCATCGGAGCCCAGCGGAAAGGGTTCGATTGATGTGGACGCCTTGGTGCGGGCGTAGTTGCCTTCGAGGAACAGGTTCACTGCGGGGGACAGCTCGAAATTGGCCCGCATGGCTCCGACATAGCGTTCGAGCGGCACGGCGAGCGTACGGAAGGCAGAACGATTGAAGCCGTCAGGTCCGATCGTCGTGCCATCCAATGCGCTGCCTGCGAGGCTCGTGCCGGTCAGATCGCATATGCCGCCATTTCTGGAAAAGCAGGGACGCAGGGCCCCATTGGGGGCAAATGTAAAGCCGCCCCCTTGGCGGGAATTGAACTGGTCGGTAAAATATCGCCCCTGCGGTGCAAAACCCGAAAAATTGGGGGCGTCGCGCTGATTGGGCGTCAGATCAAGGCTGGTTGAATCTATGGCAGACGAGCCCGCCTCTGTCGACCGATCGGCCTTCCTCACCTCGCCCTGCTTGGAATAGCCGGCGAACACCATGATATTGCCGCGACCATCGGCGAAGTTCTTCCCGACCAGCGCGTTAGCCTGCCAGTCAAATCCATCGCCGCGCTCGGATACGCCGGTCTGTGCGCCCAGCTCGATGCCGTCGAAGTTCTTGCGGTAAATCATGTTGACGACGCCGGCGACGGCATCCGAACCATAGACCGCCGAGGCGCCGCCGGTAAGGATTTCGACCCGTTCGAGGAACTGGGTGGGAATGACGTTGAGATCGACCGCGCTGCTACCGGGAATACCGGACACGAACCGCCGCCCGTTGACCAGTACCAGCGTGCGGTCGATGCCGAGGTTGCGCAAGTCGACAGTCGCGACGCCGACGCTGGAGGTGTTGAACCCACTGTTGGTGCGGCTGATCGACGGAGTGCCTATCGCCGGATTTTCCAGCAGCAGATCCTGAATGTTGGTTGCGCCCGAATTCTGAATTTGTTCAACACTGACAACCTGAAGAGGCGATGCCGCCGTTGCCGCCGGACTGGCAATGCGCGAGCCGGTGACGACGATTTCAACTGGCGGACCCGCT
>JANMCD010000251.1:0-3318 GCA_031360905.1 Novosphingobium sp. | reverse complement strand
TCCGTCTGAAACCGTCCGTGTCCGGTGAAAAACCCGGGCGGTGCAGTCGTTAAAATTGGTATGGCGAGCGGGGCATCTGACAGGATTGATTAGTGCGTGGTCGAGCGAGACTTTAATTATTCTGCCGTGCCAACGATTTTCGTCTTTGCCAGTTTGGTGATGCGGCTGTTGATGTCCGTGAGTACGATGCTTTCAGGATCGAACAAAGGCGCGTAATGACAAGTACCGCATATCGGCTTCTCTCGATCTGCCGATTGGACGGCTGACCGGCGCCTGGTGCCTGGTTTTAGCGGCCAGCTCCCCGGAATCTCGAACGGGACATGTAACCTAATCAAGAATCTAATATGAGTACTAATATTTTATATCTAATGAAGCGTTAGACCTATCCAATCCGTGTTGCATATTATAGCCCAAGAGACTGAGGTAAAAATTAGGCGTATTCAGCACATTTGTCTGTCTCCTGTATACCTATGCCAACACGGATAGTATCTTCACTTATCCGCAGAACTCCGGCATTTATTAAGACCTATTGGCGAGAGCTTCTGATCTTGAGTACTAGTTGGAGGCCCGAGCCGGAATCGAACCGGCGTGCGCGGATTTGCAGTCCGCTACGTAACCACTCCGCCATCGGGCCATCCAGGCAGCAGCTTTGCGAAGTCGCGGCCCCTAACCGACGCCGGGCAGCGGCGCAATTCAATTCAGGCGGTGCGCTTTCAGGCGATGCGCTCAAACTGGAGGGTACGGCGTTCGGTATCGGCGGTGAGCAGGCGGACGCGGATGCGCGCGCCGGGCTGAACATTGTGGGCGGCAGTGCGGGCAACCACGGGCAGATCGCACAGCTGGATGCGGGCGCCGTTCTCGCCGGTGTCGGTAACAATCGCGCCGAACGCTTCGCCCTCGCGGCCCGAAAGGAGCGCCGCTTCGGCCAGATCGATCACCGCCCGCTCGATCTGGCTCTCGCGCGCGGCGGCTTTCGCCATTGCCGCGGGCAGGCGGACGAAGGCCTCGGACACTTCGGCGGGGACAGGCCGGCCATTCGCTACCGCCAGCGCGGCCTGCACGACATAGCGATCGGCGAGGCGGCGCAGCGGCGCGGTGCCATGCGCATAGGTTGCCGCCATGGCCGCATGCCAAGGGCGCTTGCCCGGCTTGAACACCTCATAAGCCGCGCCATTACCCGCGCGCCGGACCGCCAGCATGAAGGCGGCGTGGCGGGGTTCGGCGGGATCGAGGCTGCTTTCGAACTGGCTAAGCGGCATGGCGCCGGGCCATTTGAGTTCAAAGGCGCGGGCGGTGTGGCGCAGTCGCGTGACGGCCCGGGCATCTGGCGAGGCCATGACGCGGAACAGGCCGGTATGGGCGGCGAACAAAACATCGGCGATCGCCATGTTGGTGGCGAGCGACATGGCGGCGTTGTGGCGCTCGGAGGTCAGCTGCGGGCGCAGTTGCAGGACATAACGCCCGTCCGGACCCTGCTCCACTTCCTGCTCGGGCGGATCAACGCGGGCCGCGCCGCGCTGGACTTCCGCCGCCGCGATGCGGCTGGCCAGTTCGTCGAACCCGGCAGGCAGCTGATCGGCGCGCACCGTGTCATAGGCGAGTTTGGCGCGACTGCGGATCACAGCACGTTCGGCGCCGTCGAGCTTGACTGCCCCGTCCGGCGCGACACGGATGGTGAAGATGACTGCCGGACGTGGTCCACCGGGCAGCAGGCTGGCCGCGCCTTCGGCCAGCACCGGCGGGTAAAGCCCGGCCTTGCCATCGGGCAGATAGGTGGTGGTGCCGCGCCGCCAGGCCTCCCGGTCGAGCGGATCGCCGTCCGCGACGAACCAGGCGACGTCGGCAATGGCGTAGTGCAACATCAGGTCGGCGCCGGACGGCTCGATGGCGAACGCCTGATCAAGATCGGTGGAGGCTGCGGGATCGAGCGTGATGAAGGCCCGGCCCGTGCGGTCGGCATGATCGGCGGGCACCCGGCGCGCTGCCTGTTCAGCGGCGGCAAGGACGTCTGGCGGGAAGCTTTCCGGCACAGAAAATTGCGCCCGGATCGCGGCGAGTCCGCCGCTGAGCAGTTGTTGGGGGTCCCGCAGTGCCTTCATCGCGGAAAAAAAGTCAGATGTGGTGCGGACATCGCCACATTCTGGCTTGCCTTGCCGGTAATGCCAAGCGCTATACCGCAGGACGAGAATGCGAGAGGATTTGCTTGATGAAGACCCGCGCCGCCGTCGCCTTTGCTCCCAGGCAGCTGCTTGAGATCGTCGAGCTGGACCTCGACGGGCCAAGGGCGGGCGAAGTGTTGGTCGAGATCAAGGCAACCGGCGTGTGCCACACCGATGCCTATACGCTGGGTGGGCTGGACTCAGAGGGGCTGTTTCCGAGCATTCTTGGCCATGAGGGTGCCGGGATCGTCCGCGAAGTGGGGGCAGGTGTCACCTCGGTCCAGCCGGGCGACCACGTTATCCCGCTCTACACGCCTGAATGCCGCCAGTGCAAAGCCTGCCTTTCGGGCAAGACCAACCTGTGCACCGCGATCCGGGCAACGCAGGGGCAGGGGCTGATGCCCGATGGCACCAGCCGGTTCAGCTACAGGGGGCAGACGATCTTCCATTACATGGGCTGCTCGACTTTCTCGAATTTCACTGTGCTGCCCGAGATCGCGGTGGCCAAAATCCGGCAGGACGCGCCGTTTCAGACCAGTTGCTATGTCGGCTGCGGGGTGACGACTGGAGTCGGCGCGGTGCTCAATACGGCCAAGGTGCGCCCCGGCGACAGCGTCGTGGTGTTCGGACTCGGCGGGATCGGGCTGAATGTCATCCAGGGGGCAAGGCTGGCGGGGGCAGACCGGATTGTCGGCGTCGACCTCAACCCCGGCAAGGAGGAGTGGGGCCGCAGGTTCGGCATGACCGATTTCGTCAACCCGACGGTTGTGACGGATGTGGTCGCGCATCTGGTCGCCATGCTCGACGGCGGGGCGGATTATTCGTTCGACTGCACCGGGAACACCGAGGTGATGCGCCAGGCGCTGGAATGCTGCCATCGCGGCTGGGGCACCAGCGTGATCATCGGCGTGGCAGAATCCGGCAAAGAGATCGCGACGCGGCCGTTCCAGCTGGTCACCGGCCGGGTGTGGAAGGGCACCGCGTTCGGCGGCGCGAAAGGACGCACCGACGTGCCCAGGATCGTCGACTGGTACATGAACGGCAAGATCGAGATCGACCCGATGATCACCCATGTGTTGAAGCTGGAGGAGATCAACCAGGCCTTCGATCTGATGCACGCTGGCGACAGCATCCGCAGTGTGGTGGTCTATTGAGCCAC
>JANMCD010000239.1:0-2574 GCA_031360905.1 Novosphingobium sp. | reverse complement strand
CGCATGACGATGACCCCGCCGGCGACCTCGCCTTCGCCATTGAGTTCGGCGATGCCGCGCCGCATGTCGGGCCCGATCTGGACCGTCGCCACATCACCTAGCATCACCGGAATGCCGCCCGCCGCCGTGCGGATCGGCACACTGCGAAAATCGTCGAGGGTCTTGAGGTAGCCGCTCGCCCGCACGGTATATTCGGCTTCGGCCAGTTCGACCGTAGCGCCGCCGGTTTCCTGATTGGCGCGTTTGAGGGCATCGGCCACTTCGCTCGCCGTCACGCCATAGGCCGCCAGCTTCTGCGGATCGACCACGACCTGATACTGCCTGACCATGCCGCCGATGCTGGCGACCTCGGCGACGCCGGGCACGGCCTTCAGCTCGTAGCGCAGGAACCAGTCCTGGATTGAGCGCAATTGAGCGAGATCATGCCGTCCGGTCTTGTCCACCAGTGCATATTCGTAAATCCAGCCAACCCCGGTGGCGTCCGGCCCGAGCGAGGCTTTGGCTCCTTCGGGCAGGCGGCTTTGCACCTGGCTGAGATATTCGAGCACGCGGCTGCGCGCCCAATAGAGATCGGTGCCGTCCTCGAACAGCACATAGACGAAGCTGTCGCCGACAAAGGAATAGCCGCGCACCACCCGCGCGCCGGGGACCGAGAGCATCGTCGAGGTGATCGGATAAGTCACCTGGTTCTCGACAATCTGCGGAGCCTGACCCGGATAGGTTGTGCGGATGATGACTTGCACATCGGACAAGTCGGGCAGCGCGTCGACCGGGGTTGACCTGACCGCCGCCACCCCGATGATTGTCAGCACCAGTGCTGCCGCAAGCACCAGCCCGCGCGCCGCAACCGAGGCGCGAATGATCCTGGCGATCATCGGCCCCCCGCCTCTTTATCGGTCGCGGGATTATCGCGACGAACCGGTTCCCACTTTTTCGCATCCCGCTCCAGCGGCCGCGCCGCGATGCCGGTCAGGCTCGCTTCGGAATCGAGCAGGAACTGGCCGGAGGCAACAACCTTCTCGCCAGCGGCCAGGCCGGCGAGCACTTCGGTCTTGCCGCCGCCCTCACGGCCCGTGCGGACTTCCGCCGGACGATAGCGGCCAGCGCCGCTCGCGAGCATGACGATGGTGCGCGCGCCGGTGCGGATCACGGCCTCACTGGGAACGAGCAGCGCGGGCTTTGCATCGCCGCCAAGCGCGACGCTGGCGAACATGCCGGGGCGCAGGCGTCCACCCCGACTGGCAAGCTCGACCCTGACCGTGAGCGTGCGACTGTCGGCCTGCGTGGTGGGCAGAACCGCGATCACCCGCCCGCCGAAACTCTCGCCGGGAAAGGCGGCGAGGGTCGCCACGGCAGTCTGGCCGACCCGAACCGCGCCTGCCTGCGCTTCGGGCACGGCGGCATTGAGCCAGACCGTGCCGATGCCGGTCACTTGGGCCAGCGTCTGGCCCTGCGCAAGCGTCATGCCTTGCCGCGCATCGAGCGACTGGATCACGCCCGCGATCGGCGAGGTGATCGTCACCGTGCCGTTGGTCCGGCCCGTGCGCTCGACCTGCGCGATCAGTCCATCGGACATGCCCAGCAAACGCAGCCGCTGCCGCGTCGCGGCTGTGAGCTCCGGCCTGCCGAGGCGCTTGACTGCGAGAAATTCCGTCTGCGCACCGCCCCATTCGGGCAACTGCACGTCGGCGATGGGCGCGCCAGCGCCAATCACGTCCCCCGGCGCGCGGCGATACACGCGCGTGACGAACCCGCCTGCGCGCGCCTGGACGATCGCCACATCGCGTTGGTTGAAGTCGATGCTGCCGGTCACGGTGAGCGCGGAGGCAAGGCTGCCCATTTCGGCTGCGACCACCCGGATACCCAGATTCTGCATGGCTGCGGGATTGACGCTGACCCCCGGCGCTGCACTTCCTTCGCCGCTCGCATCGGCGTATTTGGGGATCGTCTTCATTCCCATCGACGACAATGAATCGGGATTGTCATAGTGCTCCAGGGGCACCATCGGATCATAGTAATAGAGGATTTTGCGTCCTTCACCGCTCGCCGCCGATGGTGCAGCGCCGTTGTTCCCGCGCTGGCCAAGCCAGTATCCGCCGCCGCCAGCGATAAGCACCGCCGCCAGTATTCCGGCCCGCCAGCGCGCCGCAGTCGCCCTGTCCATGGTCATGGCCGCATCTCCCCATAGGTGAAGTTGATCCGGATCGCATCGCGCGCGACATCGGCCTCGCGCGACAAGGCATCGACCTCGGCCTCGGCCAGCGCCAAGGTTGAAAGCAGAGCGCTGCCGAGGTCGAGCTTGCCCCCAGCATAGCTCGCCATGTCGAGTTCGGCCCGGCGCTTGGCGAGCGGTACCAGGGTATTCCGTGCATTCATCAGCCGCTGGTGATGCATGGCATGATCGGCAAGGTCGCCATCGAGCGCGGCCACGATTTCGCGCTCGCCCGCCACGCGCATCAATTGCGCGCGGCTTACCTCGCTTTCGCGGGCGGCGATCAGGGGATCCTGCCGGCGTTTGGCGAAGAATGGGAGATCGATGCTCACGGTGACCGAGACCATGTCGCCATAGGCCGG
>JANMCD010000226.1:0-4200 GCA_031360905.1 Novosphingobium sp. | reverse complement strand
CGCGGGGGCGGCCGGCAAGATCGCGGTGGAGCAGCGCGGCGAATCCCGCCGCCAGCGCAATCTCGCTGACTGCTGCCGCCTGCACAGCGCCGATCTCGATCAGCGCCGCCCCGCCCGGAGACAGCAACGCCGGGAGCTGCGGCAGCAACTGGCGATAGGCGGTAAGGCCATCGCTCCCGGCAAACAACGCGCCCGCCGGCTCGTAATCGCGCACCGATGGGGCAAGCTTGGCGTTGGTTTCGACATAGGGCGGATTGGCGAGGATGAGATCGAAGGGTCCGCCCAGGTCGCGCGCCCAGCCCTGCTCGTCCCAGTCGGCACGCAGCATGCGCGCCCGTGTCTCCAGTCCCAGCCGCGCGGTGTTCCCGGCGGCGACATCAAGCGCGGCGGGTGAGCGGTCGACGCCGACGCCGGTCGCGCCGGGCAGATGCGCCAGCACCGCCAGCAGCAGCGCGCCCGAGCCGGTGCCGCAATCGAGCACGCGCCGCGCTTCGGGCCGGGCCGTTAACGCGGCTTCGACCAGCACCTCGCTGTCGCCGCGCGGGATCAGGACATCGCGGGTGACGCGGAAAGTGAGACCGTAAAATTCCTGAACCCCGAGGATATGCGCGACCGGTTCGTGGCGCTGGCGGCGCGCGAGCAGCGGGGCGAAGCCTTCGGGTGCGGCATCGCCGATATGCCGGAGGAGCAGCTCGGACCGTGATGTGCCCATTGCGTGGGCCATCAGCAGTTCGGCATCGAGCCGGGGGGTGTCGCTGGTCTGCGCGAGAATAGATGCGGCGGAGCGCAGGGCATCCGCAACCTTCACGCCGCAATCCCCTCACGTGAACGGGTCACTCGCCTATCGCCGCCAGCCGCTTCGCCTGATCCTCGGCGCAAAGTGCATCGATCAACTCGCCCAGCCCCGGACCTTCCAGGATCTCCGGGAGCCGGTGCAACGTCAGATTTATGCGGTGATCGGTCACCCGCCCTTGCGGGAAATTATAGGTGCGGATGCGCTCGGAGCGGTCGCCCGAGCCGACCATCGCCCGCCTCGCCTCGGCCTCGGCGCCGTGGGCCTCGGCGCGTTTCAGATCATACAGCCGCGTGCGCAGCACCTGCATCGCCTTGGCCTTGTTCTTGTGCTGGCTGCGCTGGTCCTGCTGGATGACGACCAGGCCGGTCGGCAAATGCGTAAGGCGGACCGCTGAATCGGTGGTGTTGACGTGCTGGCCGCCCGCTCCGGACGCTCGGTAGATATCGATTTTCACATCGGCATCGTCGATCTGGACATCGACCTCGTCAGGCTCGGGCAGCACCGCGACAGTCGCTGCGGAAGTATGGATACGCCCGCCGCTTTCGGTGACCGGCACCCGCTGCACCCGGTGGACGCCGCTTTCGAACTTCATTTTTGCGAAGACACCGGCCCCGGCAACATTGGCGACCACTTCCTTGAACCCGCCGATGTCCGAGACACTGGCGCTGATCAATTCGATCCGCCAGCCCTGGTCCGCCGCATAGGCTTCGTACATGCGGTAGAGATCGGCGGCGAACAGAGCCGCCTCGTCGCCCCCGGTGCCAGCACGGATTTCGAGCATGGCGGGGCGGACGTCAGCGGAATCGCGCGGCAGCATGGTAATGGCGAGGCGGTGCTCGGCCTCGGGCAATTCCGTGCGGATGCGCTGGACTTCCTCGTCGGTAAGGGCGCGCATTTCGGGATCGGGATCGGTAATCGCCGTGAGGCTGGCCAGTTCCCCGCGCATCGATGCGACGACGGCGGCGGCCTTTGCAACGGGTTCCAACTCGGCATAATCGCGGCTGGCGGCAACGAATTCCGGGCCTTCGAGCGTGCCGGAGCCAAGCCGCGCCTCGAGTTCGGCGAAGCGGGCGGCGATCTGGGCGAGGCGGGAGGAAGGGATGGTCAACGGCGCCTCAAGATGCGCGCATCCATTCCTATCGGACTATCGCCCTCCTCATGACTCGACCACCCGACAATTCTGTAATCGTTGTTCAATGTTTCGCCAATTACTTCCAAGATCGGATTTTTGAATTTCCTGTACCGCTTAACTCGAATAGATGCCACTTCGTCACTGCTGGAGACCGTAACATTGACGAATACGGATGTCGTAATCTCACGGCGACCCAGTTTTTCCAGCTGTTTGCGTGTATTCTGGGAATACATTTGCTCAACTCGCAAGCCTTTGGCCCGCAAGGCGCAAGCAACCATCTGCGACAATTCCAGAGACTCATCGTTTTCCGTGACGACACCAAATATCTCGTCATCAGGTTCCGGAACTTTAACCAGCATCGCCAGCCGCTCGATACCCGCGGCCCAGCCAACCGCCGGGGTATGCGGACCACCGAGAGTCTCGATCAGCCCGTCATAGCGCCCGCCGCCGAGCACCGTGCCCTGCGCGCCCAGCCGGTCGGTGACGAATTCGAACGCGGTGTGCCGGTAGTAATCCAGCCCGCGCACCAATGCCGGAGCGCGGGTCCATTCGACGCCCGCCGCATCCAGGCCGGAAATTACCTTGCCGAAGAAGTCCTGCGCTTCGCCCGACAGATAATCGTCGATTTTCGGCGCGTCTCCCAGAAACACCTTGTCGCGCGGGTCCTTGCTATCCAAAATCCGCAAGGGATTGCGCTCCAGCCGCTCCTGGCTGTCCTCGCTCAGCGCCGCCCGGTGATCCTGAAAATACGCCACCAGCGCCGCCCGCCACGCCTCGCGGCTCTCCCCGTCGCCCAGCGTATTGAGCAGCAGCGTCACCCCGTCGCTCACGCCCAGCTCTTTCAGCAACTGGTCCGCCATGACCAGCAGCTCGACATCGGCCTGCGGCTCGCCCGCGCCGATGATCTCGGCGTCGAGCTGGTGGAACTGGCGGTAGCGGCCCTTCTGGGGCCTCTCGTAGCGGAACAGAGGCCCGTGCGTCGCCAGTTTCAGCGGCGCGTGCTGCTGCCAGCCGTTGGTGAGATAGGCACGGCAGATCCCTGCGGTGAATTCGGGCCGCAGCGTCAGCGATTCATCGCCGCGATCGAGGAAGCTGTACATCTCCTTCGAGACAACGTCGGTGGTCTCGCCCAGCGAGCGGCTGAACACCGCGGTCTTCTCGAACACCGGCATTTCCGCGCGGCGAAAGCGGTAGAGCTTGCGCACCCGCTCGAAGGTTTCGACGACATGGGCGAAGGCTTCGGCCTCGGCGCCGAAAATGTCCTGGGTGCCGCGGATCGCTTTGGGAGTTTCCATGGGGCGGGCGCTTAGCGGGAATTCGCGCGGTGGGAAAGTGTGGGGCAAGCTTGCCAGCATCGCGGCTGCGCGGCATCTAGCCTGCCATGAACAAACGCCTGACGCTCGCGCCGCTGCTTGCCGCCCTAAGCCTGTCCACCGCCGCACCTGCGCAGCAACCCGCGCGCTCTACGCCGATGGCGGTGCCGGTCGTCCAGACGGTGCCCGATGCGGTGGATACGCCCTATCCCGGCGGAACGATAACGCTCGACATCGACGCCAGCGACACCCGGCGCGGCGTGTTCCGTGTCACTCAGACCATCCCGCTGGCGGCGGGCACAAACCGGCTGACGCTATACTATCCGCGCTGGCTGCCCGGCAATCACGCCCCGCGCGGCACCCCCTCGGGCATCGCCGACCTTAGCTTTACCGCCGCTGGCCGCCCGCTCGTCTGGCAGCGCGATCCGGTGGAGGTCAATGCCTACCACCTCACCCTGCCCGCTGGAGCGAGCGCGGTGGTGGCGAAATTCGTCTTCACCTCGCCGCTGCAGGTGTCCGAAGGCCGCATCGTCATGACGCAGGAAATGCTAAACCTGCAATGGGAGGCGATGAGCCTCTACCCAGCAGGCCATTACGTCCGCCGCATCCGGGTGAGGCCCAGCGTGATCATGCCGCCAGGCTGGACCACGTTCACCGCGCTGGACGGCATGACCATCAGCGGCAACCGCGTCAGCTGGGCCGAGACCGATTATGAAACACTGGTCGATTCGCCGATTTTCGCCGGGCTGCACGCGCGCAAATGGGATATCGGCAATAATGTCAGCCTCGATGTCGTCGCCGACAAGCCGGAGCTGCTGGCGCTGCCGCCAAAGGGGCTCGCCGCCTTCCGGGCGATGGTCGACGAAGCGCTGATCGCCTTTGGTAGCCGCGCCTTCGACCGCTACACCTTCCTTGTCGCGCTGACCGACCGGATGGGCGGGATCGGCCTGGAACACCAC
>JANMCD010000214.1:0-2271 GCA_031360905.1 Novosphingobium sp. | reverse complement strand
CACGGTTTCTCGTCCGCCAAATCGCAAGAACTGGCGCAGCAGCTCGAGATCCTCAAAGCAGCGCAAAAACACTTCCTCATGATTGCCGCAGAGTATTCGCACTTTTCGCCGTGCTGCCAGCGCACGGGCGGCGGCCACAACGCCGGCACTGTCGGCACCGCGGTCGATCAGATCGCCCAGCAGGACTATGGTGGTATTGGCAGGGCCGCGGCCGCGATCGTCCGCCTCGATAGCGCCGATCAACGGCAAGAACAGATCATGGCGGCCGTGGATATCGCCGACCGCATAGACACGTTCTCCAGCCGGCACCGACGGCGCCGGTTGTGCGGCGCGGGGCCGGAGAAGTTTACGCAGGGCGTCGATCATAGGGGCAGGCGATATAGGCGTGTGAGCATGCGGTCACAACCCGCGCCTCCATCCGCAGGGGGAGCGTTGCTCAAAATCCACACCTGCCAAAAACCGAATAGCGGTTACCGTTTTTTCTCTTGTGCAATGCAGCAAACGCGTGCACCCAGCCGTTGCTATCGCGAGATGCCGCCCAATGACGAGGCGCTCCGCGAGTGCGCAGGTGGGACGAAGCAACAATAACCGTGAGGTAATAATTATGCTTACGTCCGTTCGCGGCCTTCTCGCCGCAACTCTTCTTGCCGGCAGCGCAATGACCGCGACGCCGGCTTTCGCCGATGAGACCGATCCCCCCAGCGATTTCACCATAACCGGTAACGCCGCACTGGTAAGCGATTACCGGTTCCGCGGTTTGTCGCAATCAGCCGGCGATCCGGCGATCCAGGGATCGATCAATATCAACCACTCCAGTGGCTTCTATGTCGGCACCTGGGCGTCTTCGATCAATTTCCAAAATCTCGGTCCCATTCCGGATTCGGTCTACGGCAATCTCGAGATCGACGTCTATGGCGGCTGGACGGGCACCCTCGGCAGCGCGGTTACTGCCGATGTCGGCGTAGTTTATTACATCTATCCAAGCGGTAAAGTCGGCAAGGCAGAATATTTCGAACCCTACGCCTCGCTTTCCACCACTTTGGGACCAGTCACTGGCAAGGTGGGTGTAAATTATGCCTTCAAACAGGAATCGCTCAATTTCAACGGCGGCGAGAAAGACGACAATCTCTACGTCTACGGCGATCTGAGTGCCGGCATTCCGAACATGCCCGTTTCGGTCACCGGGCATATCGGCTACACCAAGGGTGCGCTGTCGCCGAAGTTCGCTACCGGCGCTTCGGTCGATTATGCGGGCGGCTTCGATTACAGCATCGGTGCCACCTTCAACATAACCAAAAACCTGTCAGTCGGAGGCAGCTATATCGCGGTCGATGGCAATTCGATCGACGGCTATTCGGACGATACAGTGGTCGGCACTCTGAAACTCTCGTTCTGATCCAATTTGATCGGCAGGTGGACTAAGGCCCGCTCCGGAATGCTGGGGCGGGCCTTTTTTGGTTTCACTTTCCGTCCGCGCTGTCCTAATTGTGACAAATGGAGTTGCCGTGACGAAATACCTTCACACCATGATCCGGGTCACCGACCCCGTCGCGACTGTCAGTTTTTTCGAACTGATCGGGGTGAAGGAAGTGCGGCGGCTCGACAATGCTCCAGGGCGCTTCACCCTGATTTTCCTGGCCGCGCCCGGTCAGCAGGGCGTCGCCGAGGTCGAACTGACGCATAATTGGGATCCGGAAAACTATGACGGCGGCCGCAATTTCGGTCATCTCGCCTATAATGTCGATAATATCTACGAGACCTGCCAGCGGTTGGCGGACGCCGGGATAACGATCAACCGTCCCCCGCGCGATGGCAACATGGCCTTTATCCGCACCCCCGATGGCATCTCGGTCGAGCTGCTACAGGCGGGTAAGGCGTTATCCGTACAGGAGCCTTGGGCCAGCATGCCGAATGTCGGTAGCTGGTAGACCATCCCGATCGGCTCTGCGCTCGCTGATCCCGGCCATCTTCGCCAGCACTTGATCGATCAGCCACTGCTGCGCCTGAGGCTCGACGAAGCTATGCGATGCGCCGGTGCAGCTGTGTAGCGGCGTTTCACGGCTTTCCCAGTTGGCGATGAAGGCTTGCGCGGTGCGGTCTCGCTCGGCGAGCAGAAACACGGTTTCGCCCTGGAAGCCCGCAATTCCGGCCGCCATGTCCGCGGCAAGGCCGGTGCGCGGCGGGGCCGGAGAGATTGCTCCTATCAGGCTGGCGAAGAGCTTGCGGGGCGAGACCTGGCCGGTGAGCAGCCGCCGCAGCGCTGCCGGATCG
>JANMCD010000158.1:0-21973 GCA_031360905.1 Novosphingobium sp. | reverse complement strand
TGATCCTCCCATGCACGGGGAGGATTTTCCGTATGCAATCCCGCTGTCCGGCTTGGGGAAACCTTAACCCCCCACTCCTCCCGCCGTCCTAATCTCCATGACCACCACCAGCGCAACCGGCACCGCCACCCAATCGCTCGTCACTGCGCTGGGCGGCGGCAGCGGCGTCGATATGACCATGCTGGCGACCAACCTCGCCAATGCCCAGTTCGCCGCCCGGGCCGACCGGCTGAGCGCGAGGTCCGAAACCCTCGACAAGCGGATCTCCGCCGCCTCCACGCTCAAGGGTATGCTGCTGAGCCTTGCCAGTTCGCTCGGCACGCGGGTGCGGCAGGGCGACCTCTCGCCGCAGCCGGTGATCGCCAATGGTGCGGTGGCGCGCACGGCACTGTCCGGTGCCGGGCAGCCGGGCGGAACCGTCTCGCTCGAAGTCACGGCGCTGGCCAGGGGGCAGACCCTCGCCAGCCCGGCTTACGCTTCCGCCGACGCGCTGACCGGATCGGGCACGCTGACGCTGCGCTTCGGCACGGTTGCCGGCAGCACCTTCACCGAAGACATCGCGCGCCCGGCCGTGCCTATCACCATCGCCGGCGGCGCCAGCCTCAGCGATGTCGCCGCCGCGATCAACGCGGCGCGCGCCGGGGTGACCGCCTATGTCGCCAATACCGCCGAGGGCGCCAAGCTGGTGCTCAAGGGCGCCGAAGGGGCCGCCAGCGGCTTCGTGCTCGATGCGCAGGAAACGCCTGGCGAGGACGGCCTCGCCGCTCTCGCCTGGACCCCTGCCGCCGCGCCCGCCCGGCTGCTGACCGCGGCCAGCGATGCCGCATTCAAGATCGATGGCCTCGCCATGACGGCGAAGACCAACACCGTGGCCGACGCCATCCCCGGCCTCACCGTGACCCTGACCGGTACCAACATGGGGTCGCCGACTACCATCACTTTCAGCGATCCGGTCAGCGCAATCACCGCGGCGATGGCCGATCTGACCGGCGCGCTCAACGAAATCGCCGCCGAGCTTGGCACCGCGACCAATGCCAAGACCGGCGAGCTGGCGCAAGACGACGGCGCGCGGGCGCTGAGACGCGCGCTCGGCAGTCTCGCCGGTGCGGCGATCATGCCGCAGGCGGGTATCGGCTCGGCGCGCACGCTCGCCGATCTCGGCCTGTCGACCCAGCGCGACGGCAGTTTCCTGCTCGATAGCGCAAGGCTTGCCGTCACCCTGAAGTCCGACCCTCAAGGCGCGGCGGCGATGTTCACCAACGGGCTCTACGGCATTTTCGCGGCGATCGACGGCATCACCCGCAAGGCCAGCAGCGCGAGCGATACGGGCTCGCTGAGCGGTTCGATCAGTCGCTACACCAAACAGAAAGCCAAACTCGGCGAAGAACAGAGCAAATTGGCAGAGGCCCAGGAAATGATGCGTTCAAGTCTGGTCTCGCGCTTCGCCATTGCCGACACCCGCATCGGCGTCGCCAAATCCACGCTGACCTTCCTGCAGAACCAGATCGATGCGTGGAACGGACGGCGGGGCTGACATGCTAGCGCTCCGCACTCCGCAGGAAGCGTACCGCCGGGTCGATTTCGACGCGCGGGTCGCGGGCGCCGATCCACAGCAGCTGGTCGTGCTGTGTTACGAGCAGGCTACCACCGCCCTCGCCAGCGCGCTGTTCGCGCATGAGAGCGGCAACAACCACGCCAAAAGCCAGGCGATCACCCGCGCCCTGGCGGCGATCACCGCGCTGCAACTGGGGGTTGCCGGCCACAAGGGGATCGCGGCATCGCTGCAGACCTTGTATGCCTCGGTCCGCCGCGCGCTGCTCGATGCCGCGCTGGATTTCGCGCCGGCCCGGATCGCGACCATACGGCAAGACCTGATCGAGATCGCTGGTGCGTTACAGCGCCCCGCGACACGGATCGCCAGTGCCGAACCGGATTCATAATGGCGCCGTTGCATCGCCCGGAATTGCTTGCAGCTGGCTGATTTGCGGTTTCTATTGATCGATATCGGATGGAACTGACCGCGCCACGCGCAGCCGCTCGGCATATCCCCCTAGACGTTAACCGCTAGGGAAATGCCATGGATATCTATAGCAGTCTGATCCTCATCGACAGCAACATGCGCCGCCGTGCATCGCTGTCGCACGAGCTTGCCAGCAGCGGAATCCATGTCGAACCGTTCGAGGATACCGGCGAGATCAAGCTGTCCTGGCCGAGATCCGGGATCATCATGGCCGAAGACGCCAATGACAACATCGCCCAGCTTGTCGAGCACATGACCGCCAACGGCAAGTGGCTGCCGGTAATCGCCTTTGCCGAACGGCCGGGCACCCAACAGGTGGTTCGCGCGATCATGGATGGTGCGGTCGATTATCTCGAATGGCCGGCCCGCGCATCGGAGATCGGGGCGATGCTGGAAGCGGTCGATACGAATGCGGCCAGGATCGGTAGTCTGCGACTGCGTGAGGCCCGGGCGCGCAGCCGGGTGCAGAAGCTGACCCGGCGCGAGCTGGAAGTGCTGGCCGGCGTCGCAGTCGGCTTGTCCAATCGGCTGATCGGCGAGAAGCTGGCGATCAGCCCGCGCACGGTTGAAATCCACCGCGCCAACATGCTCAACAAGATGGGGGCGCAGCATACCTCGGAAGCGATCCGCATCGCCATCGAGGCGTCGGTGGTGGCCTAAGTCCAACTCCGGCCGCAGCCCCCTCATACCGGCCGGAAGCAAGCCCCCCGGCCGACCTCGCCCGCCCTTCCGGACCCTGACCCGCTCCGGAAGGGCGGGCCTTATGACGCGCCCATGGAAGGCTGCATTCCTGTGTGCCCTCGTAAAACCCACTTGCCAGCCGCCGCCAATCCGGGAAAAGCTCGCGAGCGAGAACGCACGGGAGATCACGTTATGACCAGACAATCCAGCCGCCACCTCGTCGCACCCGAGCTTGCGCCCGGGATCGATCTGTTTCCGCCCATGGATTTCAGCCAGGGCATCGGGCCGTTTCGCGATGGCTTCGTCTTGCGCGAGTTGCCGCCGCTGCCGCCCGAACTGGAAACCGTGAACTGCGAGGAGCGCTTCATCCCAGGTGCCGCCGGCGCGCCCGATGTCCGGGTGCTGCATTATACGCCGCCCGGAGCTGCCTCCGCACCGCGCCCGGCCGTATTGTACATGCATGGCGGCGGCTATGTCATTGGCGACGCCGAAATGACCGACCCCGTCAATCGCCAGACGGTTCTGCAAATGGACTGCGTCTTCATCTCGGTCGATTACCGCCTCGCGCCCGAGACGCCGTGGCCCGGATCGCTGGAAGACAATTACGCGGCGCTGTGCTGGCTCTCCGGCAACGCCGCTGAGCTCGGTGTGGATCCCGCGCGGATCGCCGTTGCCGGGGATAGCGCCGGTGGCGGCCACGCGGCGGCGCTGGCGATCCACGCGCGCAGCAAGGGCGGCCCGGCGATCTGCTTCCAGCTCATCGACTACCCGATGCTCGACGATCGCACCTGCGTTTCGGCCGACCCGCATCCTTATGTCGGCGAATTCGTCTGGACACCGGAAAAGAACCACTTCGGCTGGAAGTCGCTTCTTGGCGTCGAGCCGGGGAGCGACGGTGTTCACGAAACCGCTGCTCCCGCGCGCGCCAAAGACCTCTCCGGCCTGCCGCCGGCCTATATCTCGATCGGTTCGCTCGACCTGTTCCTTGAGGAAAGCCTCGAATATGTCCGCCGCCTGACCCGCGCCGGGGTGCCCGCGGAACTGCACGTCATCCCCGGCGCCTACCACGGCTACGGCCTTGCCGGCACCACGCCGCATGCCAGGCTGGCGGCGATGCTGCGCACACAGGCTTTGGCGCGGGCTCTCGGGGTTGAGTTATCACGGCATAAATAACTGTAGGGCTATATGCTCGGCCGTCAGGCCAAGGGACGTCAGGTGGATTGAGGCCGCTAGTCTAGCTCTCCGCGAACGAAAACGGCTCTGCTGCCCGCCGATAGTCCTCCGGCAGGATCTCCCTCCCGATCGGCGGAACGGCGCGGGCGGCGCAGGTGGCACGTTGGCACAGGCTACATGCAATGCCGATCGGGGTCGCCGCTACTGCCGCCGGGTCGATCCCCTGTGCATAGACCAGCCGGGGCGCATGTTCGGCGGCGCAGGCCAGCGCAATGGCGCGCAGGATGCGCGGGCGACCATGCTCACCGCCGCCCGCTGTCACCGTCCGCACGATCGAGAAAAAGCGCTCGCCGTCCGGCAGCTCGAGCCACTGGGTGACAATCTCGCCGGGTGTGCGGAATACTGAATGGACGTTCCACAACGGACAGCCGCCGCCATGCGCGGCGAAGGGAAAGCCGGCGCCGTCGAGTCGCTTGGAGACATTGCCGGCCTCGTCGACGCGAATAAAGAAGAACGGCACCCGCTCCTGCCCCGGTCGCCCCAGCGTGGTCAGGCGGTGCGCGGTCTGCTCGAAACTGGTGGCGAACTGGCGGCTCAGCGCTTCGACATCGTAGCGCCGGGTTTCGACCGCGGCGGCAAAGAGGGTGTAAGGCATCAGCAGCGCCGCCGCCCCGTAAGCCGCCAGCGCCCGGCGGGCGAGCACCGCGGCGGTCTCGCTGCCAAAGCTGGCGCCGCGCAGGATCCCGGCAATCTCGCCCCGCATCGCGGTATAGGCGATATGGACGGCGAGCTGATAGGCGCGGCTGGCGCGGTCCAGCGTTTCATCGATCAACAGCTGCTCGTTGTGACGGTCAAAGCGGCGGATCGAATCGACCAGCACATCGCCCGGCAGGTAGCGCACCCGCGTGCCGCGCTGGAGCAACCATGCTTCCGCCCCGCCCATCTCGGCGATCTCGGCCGCGAGCGCTTCCGCCCGGATATCGAGGTCATGGAAATAGTTGCGCTGGCCGGCGACGAAGCGCCGCGCCTCGCCCACCGGATCAGCCCCGCCCTGCGCCCCGCCCTGCACCCGCTGTTCGGCCAGCGCGCGCTGCTCGCCGCGATAGGCGCCGTAAAGCCGCAGCAGCGCTTCGCTAACGCCGGGGAAATTGGTTGCCGCGTCGGCCACTTCGAGCGGCGGCAGATCGATATCCGCGAAGATCGGATCGCGCAGCACCTCGCCCAGCCGGCGGGCATAGTCGGCCCCATCCTCGGCCGCGAGATCGGCGATGTCGAGCTTGTAGGTCCGTGCCAGACGCAGCAGCAGCGAAACCGTCAGCGGGCGCTGATTGCGCTCGATCAGGGCGACGTAAGACGGCGAAATCTCGAGATCCTCGGCCATCGCCTGCTGGGTCAGCCCAAGCTCGCGTCGCAGGCGTCTGAGGCGAGGTCCGAGATAAAGAGGTCTTGAAACGGCCATTTGGCTGCGTTTGTCGAAAATACACAGCTTTACAAGAAAAATATGTAAAGTGTTACACGCTGACTCCATCCCGCCTTGCCGCAGTGCAACATTGTCGCCAGTCGTGCGTTATAAGAGTACACCGGGCAAAGGGATAAATCGTGACCTACCAGCAGTCCATCATCGAAGCCGGGGCGACCATCGGCAAGTTCCAGCAGACCTGGAGCGGGATCGACCCGCAATCGGTCGCCCGCATGCGCCTGCAGAACCGCTTCCGTTCAGGTGTCGATATCGCCCGCTACACCGCCGCGATCATGCGCCGCGACATGGAAGCCTATGATGCAGACCCGGCCGATTACACCCAGTCGCTGGGCTGCTGGCACGGCTTCATCGGCCAGCAGAAGCTGATTTCGATCAAGAAGCATTTCGGCACAACCAAGGGCCGCTACCTCTACCTGTCCGGCTGGATGATCGCTGCGCTGCGCAGCGATTTTGGCCCGCTGCCCGATCAGTCGATGCATGAGAAGACCAGCGTGCCCGCACTGATCGCCGAGCTCTACACCTTCCTGCGCCAGGCCGATGCGCGCGAGCTGGGCATGATGTTCCGCGATCTCGACGCCGCCCACGAGCGTGGCGATGCGGTCGAAGCCAGGCGGATCGAGCACGCCATCGAGAGCCACGAGACCCATGTCGTGCCGATCATCGCCGATATCGACGCCGGCTTCGGCAATGCCGAGGCGACCTATCTCCTCGCCCGCAAGATGATCGAGGCGGGCGCCTGCGCGCTGCAGATCGAGAACCAGGTCTCGGACGAGAAGCAGTGCGGCCACCAGGACGGCAAGGTCACCGTGCCGCATGAGGACTTCATCGCCAAGATCCGCGCCTGCCGCTATGCCTTCATGGAACTCGGTGTCGAGGACGGCATCATTGTTGCCCGCACCGATTCGCTCGGCGCCGGCCTGACCAAGCAGATCGCCTTCACCAAGCAGCCTGGCGACCTTGGCGATCAGTACAACAGCTTCCTCGATTGCGAAGAAGTCGATGGCGCGGGCAACCCCGGCGATGTTCTGATCAACCGCGGCGGAAAGCTGCTGCGCCCCAGGCGCCTGCCCAGCAACCTCTTCCAGTTCCGCCCTGGCACCGGCGAGGACCGCTGCGTGCTCGATTGCATCACCAGCCTGCAAAACGGCGCCGACCTCTTGTGGATCGAGACCGAGAAGCCGCATATCGACCAGATCGCCGGCATGGTCGACCGCATCCGCGAAGTCATCCCGAACGCCAAGCTGTGCTACAACAACTCGCCCAGCTTCAACTGGACGCTCAACTTCCGCCAGCAGATTTTCGACGCCTGGTCCGCCGAAGGCAGGGATGTCACGGCCTATGACCGGGCCCGGCTGATGAGCGTCGATTACGACAGCACCGAGCTGGGGATTGCCGCCGACGAGTGCATCCGCACCTTTCAGCGTGACTCCGCAGCCCGCGCCGGCATCTTCCACCATCTCATAACTCTGCCAACCTACCACACCGCCGCGCTCAGCACCGACAATCTCGCGCGCGAATATTTCGGCGAGGCGGGCATGCTGGGCTATGTGAAAAACGTCCAGCGCGAGGAAATCCGCCAGGGCATCGCCTGTGTCAAGCACCAGAACATGTCGGGCTCCGACATCGGCGACGACCACAAGGAATATTTCGCCGGCGAGGCCGCATTGAAAGCCGGCGGCGCGCATAATACAATGAACCAGTTCGCCGCGTGATCGCAGCGCGCTGCCTGAAGGGAAGAAGTGACCATGACTGAACCAGCTCGAGCCCGAGCCGTCCTCTCAACCGAGGACTTCAAGCTGATCCGCGAGGCCGTCCTGCATTATCTCAAGACAATCGAGGACAAGCCGGAATCAGTGAAATTCTCCAACCTCTACCACCGCCTCGGCAGCGCTGCTGGCCGGTAAGTCCTCCAGTTCCTGCAAAGGAAAACCCCGACCCGCCATGTCCACTCCCTGTGGCACGGCGGGTCAATCCTTGGACGAGCGTTGACGCACGAATCAAGCTAAGCCAAATGGCTTAATGCCATCGCCTCCGATCATGACCGCCCATCGCGAAACCCTGGCGGACGATGATCCCAAGGTCGCCCTGATCTTGGCGGCGGAAGTCGCGTTTGCTCGTGGCGGGATCGACGGCGCGTCGCTGCGAGACATTGCCGCGCGGGCCGGACAGCGCAACCATCATGCCGTGCAATACCACTTCGGCTCTCGCGAGGCGCTGGTGCAGGCGGTTTTCGACTATCGCATGGACCAGATGGAAGCGGCGCGCGGCGGCATGTTGGTTGCAGCGAAGCAAGCCGGCCGGATCGGCACTACCCGGGCCGTGGTCGACGCGATATTCCTGCCGCAGATCGAGCTGATCGACGAATACGGCGACTACAGCTACGCCGCCTTCCTCAGCGAATACCTGCGACGCTATCAAGGGACCAGGTTCGGCGACTTCGGCGAGCGGATCGCCCCGCATCTCGGCCATACCCTGGATCTGCTGCGCGAACGTATGTCGGACTTGCCTGAAGCTGCTGCACAGCGGCGTCTGATCACCGCCTGCTTCATGTTTCTCAACATCCTGATCATTCATACGCGGGGCGGCACTGCCGGCGCGGAAACTTTCGAGGCGGCGCTGCGCGATACGCTCGATCAGATCGTATTGACGCTGGAAGCGCGCTATGAGCCGCAGCGCTAACGTACCTTACCCGCCGAAGAATATTTCCTTGGCGTGCAGCGTATCCATATATTCCCTGACGTCGGCCACCTTGCCGCCGCGGATCGTGATTAGAAAATGGTACTGGCAATCGTATTTGCGGCCATCAAGCAGTTCCGCATAGCCTTTCGCCTCGACCGCAACCTTGTCACCCTCGGCAATCATGCCGCTCGGGGTGATCCGCAGGGCACCGGCCTTGTAGCCGGCATTCGCACCTTCCAGCAGTGGCGCGAGCCCGGCGGCGGTGTAGCTGCCCGACATGCCATCGAGTTTGCCCGATACCCACCAGCTGCCGTCGGGCGCCATCGCACCGATGATCGCGGGCACATTGCCGGTGGAAAATGTCTCGAAAAAGCGGGCAACCAGCGCCTTGTTTGCCTGCGTATCGGTATCAGCCATCGGCTCCCTCCCGAATTGGAATGCGGCCTGTCAGCTGGAGGCCAAAACCTTCGAGTGCGACCATTTTGCGGGAACTTGAAGTCAGCAAGGTCATCTTGCCAACGCCCAGGTCCTTCAGAATCTGCGCGCCAATGCCATAATCCCTGTCGCTCGCCCGGTTGGCATAGTCGCGGCGGCCGCCAGCAACCCGGAGCGAGATCGAGTGCGGATCGGAATCCTGGACAAACACCGCCGCCACTGGCCCGTCATGTGCCGCGAGTTGTTGCAGCGCCGCCGAGACATAGTCCGGATGCGCATTACGATAGCCGAGCAGGTCGGCGGTCAGATCGAACTGGTGGACCCGCACCAGCGTGTCGCTGCCGGCATGGATTGTCCCTCGCACCAGCGCGACGTGCTCGCCGCGATCGAGCAGGTCGCGATAAACCTTGATCGTGAAGCCGCTGCCGAAGTGACTTTCGAACGGGCCCGTCGCAACGCATTCGACCAGCTTCTCCGATCTGCGGCGCCACTGGATGAGATCGGCGATGGTGCCGATCTTCATGCCGTGCTTGGCGGCGAAGGGCAGCAGGTCGGGCAAGCGGGCCATGGTGCCGTCTTCGTTCATAACCTCGCAAATCACGCCTGCCGGGAACAGCCCCGCCATCCGCGAGATGTCGACCGCCGCCTCGGTATGGCCGGCGCGGAACAACACGCCCCCGTCACGCGCGACAAGCGGGAAGACGTGCCCGGGCGTGACGATGTCTGCTGGTCCGAATTGCGGATTGATCGCCACCGATATCGTCCGCGCCCGGTCATAGGCCGAAATGCCGGTGGTAACGCCTTCGCGGGCCTCGATCGAGACGGTGAAAGCCGTGCCGTGGCCCGACTGGTTGTCGTTTGACATCGGCTCGAGCTGCAATTGCCGGGCGCGGTCCTCGGTGATCGCCAGGCAGATCAGCCCGCGCGCATGGGTTGCCATCATCATGATCCGGTCGGGCGTCGCAAATTGCGCCGGAACTATGATGTCGCCTTCGTTCTCGCGGTCGTCGGCATCGACCAGAATATAAGGCCGGCCGTTGCGCGCCTCCGCTATGATTTCCTCGATGGGAGACAGGCCGGTCATGGCGCGGCTACCGCCCGGTCCAGACTGGTTTGCGTCCTTCGGCGGAGGCAGCGTTGCGCTCGCGAACATCGCCGCTTTCGGCATATTGCTCGATTTCCTCGAACCGGGTCATCAACGCGACTTCGAGCGGATAGCCGAGCCGACCGAACACGGCGGCCTTGGCGGCATAATTGGCCCCAGGCGCGCATTTGGTGATCTTGGCGGCCCACTTCATCGCGGCATCGGCCAGGCTTTCGTAAGGTACGACTTCGTTGACCAGGCCGTATTGCGCAGCGGCGGCGGCATTGATGCGTTCGCCGGTCAGGATCATGGCCATGGCGATGTGATGAGGCAGTTGCCGGATCGCGCGGTGCACCACGCCGCATTCGCCGATGATGCCGTGCCGGGTTTCGGGCAGCCCGAACTGCGCGGTATCGGCGGCGACGATGATGTCCGCGCACATCGCCAGTTCCAGCCCGCCGCCGACGCAAAAGCCTTGTACAGCGGCGATGAGCGGCTTCTTGAGGGTGACCATCGGCCCGCCGATCCCGGTCAACCCGCCCGCGAGCGCCATCCGCGTCTTGCGTTCCGGCCCTTCCGACACATCCGCGCCGATGCAGAACGACTTCTCACCCTCGGCGGAGATAATCGCGCACCAGATGTCCGGATCGGCGTTGATCGCGGTCCACGCGTCGTAGAGCAGCTCGTCCATCTTGCCGGTGATGGCATTGAGCCCTTGCGGCCGGTTGAGGTGAACCCGGGCGACATTGCCGTCCTTGGTGAATTCGACATCTGCCATAAGTCAGTTCCCGGAGTCTCTGGAATAGGGTTTGAGCGGCGTGGTCGGCGCCGAACGATATTCGGCGATCAGCGCCTTGAGGCCAATTTCATCGCCGCGCTGTTTGACGGCGTGCACGGCGGGTGACTGGTGAAGCAATGCGTCCATATCGGCGACATGGGCGGCGGCGGCGCGGAAGCCCTGGGCCTCGGCCGCGCGGTTGATCGAATGCTTCTTGATCCGCAGCACGTCAGGCGGGGTCAGCGCAATGCGCGCGGCGAGGCCTTCGACCGCTGCGATGAGATCGGCGGCGGGCACGCAGTGGTTGGCCCAGCCCCATTCCACCGCGGTCGGCCCGTCGATCGAGTTGCCCGGAACGAAAGCCAGTTCCTTGGCGCGCTTGGGGCCAACAAGGGTCGACCACACTGGTGCCAGATAGCCGCCGCCGATCGGAATGGTCGGCTCGCCGATCCGCGCATCGTCGGCCACCACCGTGATATCGGCGAACACGCACATCTGGGTCGCGCCGGCGAGGCAATAGCCATGAACTGCCGCGATGACCGGCTTGGGATGATCCCAGATCGCCAGCCAGCGATCGAGGTTGCGTTGCAGCCGCGCCTTGTCGGCCACGGGATCGACTGCGGCGGCGCCCATCTTGCCAACCTGATCGAGATCGAAGCCCGAACAGAAGCCCTTGCCCTCGCCGCGTATGCCAATCACGGGCGCGCCGTCGCCCTTGAGCAATTCGAGCGCGGCCGAAAACTCGTCGAGCATGGCGTTCGACATCGCGTTGGCGCGATCGGGCCGGTTGAGCACGAGCCAGTCGATGCATTCCCCGCGATCGATGCGAATGTGTTCGTAGGTCATTGCCCTGGCCTATTCGGCGCGGCCGATCGGGTTCGATGCCTTGACGTGATAATCGGTGGTCATCGTCGTCTTGAGGATACGCGTCTTGAACTTCCACTGACCGTCCCGCTTGACCACGACATCGTGGTACTGGCCATACAGAATGCCGTCGGGACGTTCCCTGGTATAGCGGTGAACGGCCAGCAAAATGGCGCGGACATTTGCCTCGGTATCGCTAACCCAGTCGATGACCACGCCTGAGACATGGTGCGAAGTACCGCGGAAAAAGGTGCCAATGCCGTCCAGCGTCTGCTTGTAGGCCTCGATCCCGCTGGCGCCAAAGTTGGGTGCGTAGCTGACCTCGCAATCGTCGACGAACAGTTCGACCATCTTCTCCGGCTGGTTCATGTCGAGATAATAGGCGTAATCATGGACGATCCGCTCGATCGCCTTTTCATCGCGTAGTTTCTGAGCGTCGGTCATGGCAGTTTCAGTCATTTTGCATCCTGATTTGCTGTCTGTAAGTTTTTCTTTCTTGGATAGTCGGATGGCGCTGGCTCCGCGCCCGGCCAGCGCACATTATGCGGCTCGGTCATCGAACTGGCGACAACGTCCCAGCTACCCAGATGGACCGCGCCCATTTCGCGCGAAGCGATCCGCCAACGCCCATCCTCCCGCCGATATTCGTCGAGGTAGCGCACGGCGCCGTAGACCGTCGTTCCGCCAATGCCGATCTCTAGATGCGCCATCACGGTGCCGCCCGCTGCATCTGCGCCATGGAAGGTAATGTGAACATAATTGGGGGTGTGGACAGTCTGCTGCATCGCCGAGCGGGCGGCCTTGAGGAACGCAACGACGCCCTCGCGGCCCGTGCCGCCTGCAAAACCAGTGGCGAGGAAACGGGCATTCCGGGTAAAGCAATCCGCCAGCGCCAGGTAGTCGTCGTCGTCGGTCACCTTGAAGTAGCGCGCCACGAGATCCTGAATCTCGGCGCGATCTTCAAGCTTCCGGATGCGGTCTTCGAGCGTTGCCAACTTTTCTTCCATGTCGCCGGGATTTGAAGGATTTGAGCACCCCGGTCAACGCTTAAGTTGACAGCGTGCCGGTGATAATCGATGCTGGAACGCATGAACCGAGTATCGCTCGCAGACCTGCGTGCCGAAGCTGAGGAACTTGCCGCCGGGCTGCCCAGCGGCGATGGCCTTAATGCGCAGGACGCGGCGTTGATAGCACTGGCGGCGTCTGTCGCGGTTACGGCGCTCGATCGTGCGGCGATTGGCGCATCTATCAGGCACGCACTGGATGCCGGGGCGAGCGTGGCGCAGGTTCAGGAGATCATCGCGCTAGCATCGGGGCTGGGCGTGCACAGCCTGATGATCAGCGCGGTCTCAGTGCTTGAAGAAGCGACAGCGCGCGGCCTTGCCGATGCTGACGCGCCGCTTGATCCGGAACGGCAACGACTCTGGGACCAGCATGTCGGGACCGACTCGTTCTGGGAGGGTTTTTCCGAGGAGCTGCCCGGCTTTCTCGAGGCGATGCTGCGGCTTTCTCCAGACATATTCGCCGGCTTCTTCGAATATTGCGCGATTCCGTGGCGGAGCGGCACCGTCCGCGCAAAGGTAAAGGAACTTGCCGCGCTCGCCTGCGATGCCGCGCCAAGCCATCGTTTCCGGCCCGGATTTCGCGTGCATCTGAAGAACGCGATCAAGCTGGGCGTTGGCCGGGCGGCGATTCTTCAGGCGCTTGATATTGCCGCCGCCGCGCCTGAGCATCGCGGTACGGATTAGCCGTTCAGCCCGCGCCAGGCCAAGGCTCCGCCGTCGATCAGGTAAGAAGAGCCGGTGATGAACGAGCTTTCGCTACAGGCGAGAAACACCGCCAGCTTGGCGACTTCCTCAGGCTCGCCAAGGCGGGGAAGCAGGTGCGCGCCGCGCAGGAAGCTCTCGACGGCGGGAGGATCATCGGCCGCGCTGATATACTTTTCCAGCATCGGGGTGCGGATGGATGCCGGGCAATAGCAGTTCACCCGTATTCCGAACTTGGCGAGATCGGTGGCGCTGGCTTTGGTCAGCATCTGCACTCCGCCTTTGGTGGCGCAATAGGCGGCCGCCATCGGATAGGCGACATGCGCTCCGGTCGAGGCGACATTGACAATTGCCGGGGCGCTGGACTGCTTGAGGTAGGGCACGGCATGTTTGGTGCAGAGCCACACTGCTTTCAGGTTGATATCGTTGACGATATCCCAGACGGCCTCGTCCAGTTCCTCGATCGACGTGTTGGGCGTAAGTTCGGTCTCGTGGACCGCGGCATTGGCGTGGACGACATCGATGCCGCCATAAGTCTTTGCCGCATCGTCCATCAGTGCCTTGATCGAGCTGCTATCGCGAAGATCGACACGGATGAATTGCGCCGTGCCGTCTTCTTCCGCGATCAGATTGACCGTCTCCTGTCCGGTCGCCTCGTTGATATCGGCGACGATCACCTTGCCGCCCTGCCGCGCCATCTCGCGCGCGCTTTCCCGGCCCATCCCCTGCCCGGCACCGGTAACAACGCAGACCAAGCCTTCGAGTTTGCCAGCCATTTTCAGCTATCCGCGCAAGCCGATCAGGGCTTTGGCCAGACCAGCGGGACGTTCTCTACCGCAGCAACGATGCCGGAATGATAGATCGGACGTGCGCCTTCGGCGAGACGGAATTCGGGGATACGCTTGATCCATTCCTGGAGCATCACGGTCGCTTCCATACGCGCGAGATGCAGACCTGCGCAGCGATGCGGACCATGAGCGAAGGTCGAGTGCTTGATCTGCTTGCGTTCCCAGTCGAGTGTCCACGGCTCGGCATTTTCGCCTTCGTCGAGGCCGTGCAGGGTTGTCGGCAGGAGGATCATCTCACCCTGTTTCATCGTGATGCCGCGATATTCCATGTCGTATGCAACCATCCGCGCATCAGACACGACCGGGAAGCGGCGAAACAATTCCTCGACTCCGCGCAGCAGTTTAAGTTCGTTATCCCGTAATTCAGCGACCGTGTCGGGATTGCGCGCAAGATAAATCATCATGAAGCTGAGGAAGTTGACGACCGTATCCAGACCGCCGAGCAACAACAGCGAGATCAACCCGAGCGCCTTGTCGTGCGGCATCGGATGCCCATCGACAGTTCCATTGACCATAGTGGTAATCAGATCCTTCCCGGTGCCGCCGATCCGCGATGCGATGATCGGTTCGACATAGGCGAAGAATTTCTGATTGGCGGCCTCGAGACAAGCTGCCATTTCCTCCGGCGTATTGCCCGTGGGACGGGTCATGTCGTCGGACCACCGCACCAGTTTCGGTACATCCGTCAGCGGCAGATCGGACAGCGCCATGAACACACGCACCGGAAAGATCTTCGCGAAATCGGCGGCAAAATCGCATTTTCCTTGCGCCACCAGCGGCTCGATAAGGTCGATGGCGGCCTGTTTCACCATTTGCTCGACGTCGCGCATCCGCGCGGGATTGAGCCCGGTGTCGAGCAGCTTGCGATACGGCGTGTGCTCCGGCGGGTTCATCCGCGTCGGCACCATCAGATATTTCTCACCCGCTTCTTTAGGCAGGAAAATCACCTCGCTGGAAAAGCGCGATGGGTCTTCGTAAATCTCCTTGATCATCGGACCGTTCATCGCGATCCAGTGGCCGCCAGTCAGCGGGGTCCAGACGAGATCGGATGTTTCGTTCGCTTGAAGCGCTTTCCATGCTTCGTGGTATCCCGCCTCAAGCCCGTCGAGCGCGTACATGTCGATGTCGCGGACGAGATGGCCGGGAATATGATCGGGGCGCGGTGTGCGGTTGCGATTGTCGATAGTGGCAGCTTCGGGCATGGATTGTCTCCTGACTTCAGGCGATCTCGGGATCGATAATGGCTTTGATGACGGCACCCTTGGCCGTGGCCTCAAGTGCGTCCAGCGCCCCGGCAATGCCGAAACGGTGGGTCACCAGTTCCGCCAGCGGGTATTCGCCCTGCAACCTTGCAGCAAGCTGAAGCGCGCCGTGATAATGCTTGGGCTTGGGGAAACTCGCCCCGGCAACCGTCAGGTTCTTGATCGACAAGTCGCGCGGCGAGATTGGCTGGGTGCCGATCGCGCCCCACAGGCCGAGAATGATATAGCGGCCGTGATTTCCCGACAGATCGACGCCCTCGGGGAAGGCCTGAAGCACGCCGGCAGCTTCCACCACAACGTCCGGGCCGTGCGCGGCAACGCGGTCATAAACCTGACGGCGCCGTTCCTCCGGGTTGTCCTTCAGCGATATGGTCGCAGTCGCGCCCATCGAACGCGCTACCGCAAGCCGGTTCTCGTGCATGTCGATAGCTATGATTTCGCGCGCGCCGGACAGCTTCGCTACCAGGATTGCCGACAGGCCGACCGGCCCGGCTCCCTGTACCACCACCGTTTCGCCCAACCGCACTGGCCCGCAGCGGTCAAATCCGCGCAGCGCGGTGGGCAGGGCGCAGCCCAGGGCGATCACTGCGTCGGTCGAAGTTCCGTCCGGCACGCGGAAGAAGGCGAGGCCATTGGGCAGCACCGCATAGTCGGCGTAGCTGCCCCAGTTCGGCTTGTCGGCATGTTCGAAGAACTGCGAATTCTCGCAAGGCGTCTCTTCCAGCACCGTGCAGCTGTGGCAACGGTGGCACAGCGCAATCGGTGCCCAATAAACCAGATCGCCCGTTTTGACCGGAACGCCGGCGTAGTCGGTGGCGACACCCGGCCCCAGCTTTTCGACCCGGCCGACACCCTCGTGGCCAAGGATGATCGGGAACGGCATCACCCCCGCTTCGCCGGTCATGATGTGGACATCGCTGCCGCAGACGCCGCCCGCGACAATGCGCACCAAAGCGCCGCCAGCCGGGGGGTCGAATATCGGCACATCCCAGGTTTCAATGCGGTTGGGCTCGACCAGCACGCAGGCCTTGGCGGTAGTCATCGGCGATTTCTCCCTAGCTGGGCATGCGAACTTTTGGACATACTTCGATAGCAAGGCGGCGGAGCGATTCTTCCCATGGCTTGGGGTCATCGAGGCTGTCATGCTGGTTGGCGACAATCTGGCCCCAGCCGCCGCAGGCATCGGCCAGCTTTTCCAGCTTTTCAATCACTGTTTCCGGCGAGCCGCACAACACGACATGTTCCGCGAGAAAGTCCTCATCGATGTCGGCCGGCGAAAGGTCCAGACCCGAGTCATGGATGATCCCGTCGAACAGGCCGAATTTGACGTAGATTTCCTTCAGATATTCGCGCCACGTCGCCATCATGCCGCTTTTCAGGAACAGCCGTTTCGCCTCAGCATCGGTATCGGCGATAAACACGTCACGGCAGACACGGTAACGCTTGCGATCGGGTGTGAAGCCAGCCTTCGCGTTGGCCTCGGACCATGTGTTCCAGTGCGCTTTCATCTGCGGGGTGCCGCCGAAGAAGGAAATCGGGCTGTAGTCACGCTCTCCGGCGAAGACCATGGATTTGGAAACCATCGACAGCGCCGTGACTGCGATCTCAAGCTTGTCGCGCCCGCCATAGGGATTGTTGTTGGCAATCAGCACATCGTATTCCGGCATCGTATCCTTGCCGGGGAAACCCGCCTGAAAATACTGGCCCTTCTCGACAAAGGGTTTGCGCTCCCACACCCGCTCCATCAGGTGAAGGGCCTCAAGCTGGCGTGGGGGCAAGCCAGAGATATTTTCATAGCCATGAAGGACGGCGTCGGTATGATGCCCGCCAGGCGCCACACCAAGGAAATAGCGTCCTTCCATAACCTGACTCAGCCAGCCGATGCGGATCGCCAGGGTCGCGGGGTCATGATAGGGCAGCAGGTGCGCCATGGGGGCGAAGCGAATGCTTTTCGTGGTCTGGGCGCAGGCGGCAATAATCGCCTCGGGCATCGGGATGTTTTCCCAGCCCAAGGTGTAATGCTCGCCGATCATGTAGTCGGCATAACCTGACTCGTCGGCAATGCGCGCGATGTCGAGCGCCCAGTCGAACACCTGACGCGGCGTGCGGCTGGGCGGGTTGTAGGGCGTCATGAAGATGCCGCACTGCATGCCAACTTGAGCCATATCCGTTTCCTAACTCCAGCCTGTTCGGCCCGCAGCGACAGCCTGTCCAGCGTTATACAAAAACGCCGTTCTCGTCCTTGGTTGCAAATCGCGGTGCCACCTTGGCGATGAATTTATCGAGTTCTTCCTTGTTCTCGTCAGGCTCGAGATGGCCCTGGCCGAACATGAGGAACAGCTCGTCAAAGCCAAGCCGGTCATGCGCCTCGCCGATGCGGTCGGCAATCTCATCAGCGGTGCCGATCAGCACATTCGGCGGTCGCTGGCCCAGCGGGATGAACCATTCATCCCAGAACCACATATGCTCTTCCATCAGCTTTGCCGCACGGTCCTTGTTGTCGGTGAGCATCAGGAAGCCGCCCCATGCCGATGCCTGGGTGTTGGTCACTTCGCGCCCGACCTTCGCCGCCGAGGCGATGTAGCGATTGTTGAGCGATTCGCAGAAGTCGAGGTTGTCCGACAACACAATCAGCTTGCCGCCCTCTTCGGCCCAGAAGTCGATCGTGCGCCCGGAGGCAGCAAAACCGCCGTAGATCGGCGGGTGCGGGTCCTGATAGCAGCGCGGCGCAATGCCGATCTGGCGGACGATGCCGTCGGCATCCTGACCCTTGCCATATTTCGCATAGGCGGGATGACCGCCCGATCCGCCTTCTGGCGGGAATTGCCAATTTTCGCCCTTGTGGTCGAAGACGTCGTGGGTCCAAGCCTTCTTGATGACACGCACGCCCTCTTCGAACAACGAACGGTTGCGCGCATCCTGCTGGTCACGCGCCTTGACATTGTCGGGCGTGGTTGCCCCGACACCTTCCTTGATGCCATAGGCATCGACCCAGCGGGCGTGATAGCCCCGGGTGAATCCGCAATAGAGCCGTCCCTTAAGCATATGGTCGAGCGTCGCGATCTCTTCGGCCACACGCACCGGATTGTGCGTCGTCATGGTGTAACCCATGATCCCCGCCTTCAACCGCTTGCTATGCTGACCGACGAACAGGCTGAACATTCCGGGATGGTTATTGGCTTCGAAGCCCTCGATCTGCAGGTGATGTTCAGGCTGGCAGTAGCCATAAAAACCAAGCTCGTCGGCCAGTTGGACATAGCCCTTCACCTCTTCGAGAAAGCGCTGATAAAGGTCCTTGCGCTGCCCGGCCATGCCGGCTTCGATCTCATGCCGCCTGCCGACAACGCCCGTTTGCATGAGGTGGAATTTCATGACCTTCTGAATCCTCGAAACTTGAATTATCAACACTGGCGTTGATAGGTAATCGATGCGTCGCTTGTCAATGCCGAATGCGGCGTAAGCAATGATTGCTCGGCTCTTGGGTTGACAGCGGTAAAGTGGCTTTGCATCCTCTGGCAAAAGCGCCAGAAGGGTGTCGGGAGACAAGTTGATGGTGTTTGGCGACTGGTCGGAAGTGTGCAGCCTTGCGGATCTGCTGGTTCGCAGCGCGGCGCGCCACCCCGATCGCAAGGCGCTGGTCCTGCCCGAATTCGCTCTCACCTATGCCGAATTGCGCGATGCGGCCGTCGACGTTGCCCGAGGCATAATCAGCCTGGGCGTCGCCCCGCGCTCGCATATCGGCATTCTGGCCAACAACAGCCGGGAACTGGCAGCGGCGATTTTCGGCGCGGCGTTGGCGAACTGCGTTGCCGTGCCGCTCAATGCCCGGCACAAGAGCAATGAGCTGGGCTACATTGTCGAAAACGCCGACCTGTCGCTGATCCTGACAACTGCGGCCGACACCAGCTTTGTCGATTTTCGCGAGAGCTTGCTGAGTGCGCTGCCGTCGCTGGCTGCGGCAGCCGCTCACGGCGCGCTTGATTTGCCGGAAGCGCCGAAGTTGCGCCGAATCGTGCTGCTCGAAGGCGATGCGCCCGCTGGCTTCACCAGCCGCGCGGATTTCGCCACGACCGCGATGGCCGTTCCGCCGGAGCAAGTGGACGAGGAAAGACGCCGCACGAAAATCCGCGATACCGCGATCATCATCTATACCTCGGGCACCACCGCAAACCCCAAAGGCTGCATGCTGACGCATGAGGCCTTGACGCGCGGCCCGGTCGAACGGGCCGACCGCCGATTCCGCAGCAACGCGCACGATATTACCTGGGGTGGCGGGCCACTCTACCACATCGGCTCCTTTGCGCCTTTTCTCGGCTCTATCGGAACCAGCGGAACCTATCTCACCGATGTCGTGTTCGATGCCGGACGGGCGCTCGATCTCATGGAGCAAGAGCGGGTCACGGCGGCCTGGCCCTGGTTTCCGGCGATCCTCCAGGCCCTGCTCGACCATCCCGAATTCGACACCGGACGGCTTGCCAGTCTGCGCAAGGCGCTGCTGATTGGCCCGCAAACATTGGTCGAGCGGGTGCAGGCGCTGTTTCCGCAGGTTGAGTTCATGCAGGCCTGCGGCATGACCGAGACGGCCGGCATCTTCGCCCTGTGCGGCCCGGATGAAACACCCGAACAGCGCGCGACCAGCCATGGCAAACCCGTCCCCGGCGTCGAGGTAAGGATCGTCGATCCCGTCACGGGCGAGTCCCTGCCGCCCGATACCATCGGCGAAATCCTGGTGCGCGGGTATTGCGTGATGAGCGGCTACTTTCGATCGCCTGAAAAGACCGCTGAAGCGCTCGACGCAAATGGCTGGCTGCACACCGGCGACCTATATGCTCTTAGCCCGGACGGGCGGTTGACGTTCAACGGCCGGGCCAAGGATATGCTGAAAGTCGGCGGCGAAAATGTCGCGGCGATCGAGGTCGAAGCCTATCTCTGCCGCCATCAGGCGGTGAAGATCGCCGAAGTCGTCGGCCGCCCCGATCTGCGGCTGGACGAGGTGCCGGTCGCGTTTGTCGAGCTCCGACCCGGATTCAGCGCAGAACCGCAGGAGCTGATCGATTTCTGCACCGGTCGCATCGCCAGCTACAAAGTGCCGCGCGCCGTTTACATCATGTCGGAAAGCGACTGGCCGATGTCGGCGACCAAGGTCGACAAGCGTGCGCTGCGGGCGCGGCTCGCCGATCCGGGCCAAACCTAGTGGGCCTTCATTCCATCGAAGAATATGTCGGCAAAAGCGGCGGAGATCTGGTCGGCCGGAACCGAACCGCCCGGCTGGTACCAGCGGTGTGTCCAGTTGAGCATTCCAAAAATGGCGTTGGCGGCAACCTTCACCGGGATGTCGCGGCGCATTTCGCCCCGCTCGATCTGCTCGCTGACCAGGCTGAACACGATGCGCTCGAAAGTGCGGGTCTGGCTGGCGATACGCTGGGCCCAGACACTTTGCTCGCCAGTGATCCGGCTCATCTCTTCCTGAATGTAGACGTACAGATGGGGGTAGTATTGGTCGTAGGCAGCCATCAGCTGCTGGATGATCGCGCGCAGGCGTTCGCTCGCGGGCCGGACCTTGTCGGCGAAGATCCGCTCGCATTCGGAGATATTCGCCTCGACGCCGACGCGGACACATTCGCGGAAAAGCTCTTCCTTGCTGCCGAAGTAGTAATAGACCGTCGCCCGGTCGAGGCCGACCTTGCGGCCGATCTCGGAAAGCGTCGTGGCCTTGAAGCCGTTGGCCTTGAATTGTTTTCCGGCAATTTCGACCAGCTCGGCCCGCTTGGCCAGATAGTCAGCACTTCCTTCTTCGAGCGCGGATGCGCGCCGGCGAGAAATATTGCTCGATTGCCCCATGCGCTTTGCCTATCCCTCAAGTGAATTGATAGCCAGAGGGTAACGACATTCATTCCAGACTAAAGGAGATCCATAATGGGTAGGCTTGACGGAAAGACCGCAATCATCACCGGCGCCTCGCGCGGGATGTGAGAATCGCATGCCCGCTGCTTCGTGCGCGAAGGCGCCAAGGTGCTGCTGACCGACATGCGGGTTCCCGAAGGCGAGGCATTGGCCAGCGAACTTGGTTCGAATGCCCGCTTTATTCGCCATGACGTGACCGATGCCGCCGGCTGGGATGCGGTGGTCAGGGAGGCGGAGAGCTTCTTCGGGCCGGTAAATATTCTGGTGAACAACGCCGGCATCCTTGGCGTGATGGCTAAAACTGCCGAAGTGACTGAAGCCGACTACCTCCATGTCTGCGCGGTCAACCAGCATTCGGTTTACCTGGGCATGCACGCCGTCATCCCCTCGATGCTGAAGGGCGGCAAGGGTTCGATCGTCAACATTTCCTCGATCGCTGGCCTGGTCGCCAACTACGGATTTCCCAGCCTCGCCTATGTCGCCAGCAAATTCGCCGTGCGCGGGATGACCAAGGCGGCGGCGGTGGAATACGGCCCGGACAATATCCGGGTGAATTCGGTTCACCCCGGCTTTATCATGACGCCGATGATGGTCGAGGGGACCAACGAGGAAGGCGGCGATGCCTTGGCGCTGATCCCGCTGGGCCGCATTGCCGAACCGCAGGAGGTTTCCAATCTGGTGCTTTTCCTGGCCTCCGATGATTCGTCCTACATCTCCGGCGCCGAGCATGTCATCGATGCGGGGATGACGGCGCAGTAGGCAAAATCAGCATTTTTCCGCCACATCGCGGTCGCACGGAAGCCTCGGGACGCCGGGTCGGATTTTTCTACAATCTGGTTGACGTTTGCAGCAATCCGGTCAATCCGTACCTTGATCGCAGCACGGTTTTTTAGTCAACAATGCAGATGGAAAAATTGGCATTCCTATGAGCAAGACGGCAGGCTCGGCTACGTCAGATACGGAATGGCTGGACGCGGCACTTTCTGACGCAAACATTCC
>JANMCD010000075.1:0-7189 GCA_031360905.1 Novosphingobium sp. | reverse complement strand
AATGGATCCCGATGCCAAGTGTGTTCGTATGCTTCTTTTCGGCATTGATTCCGCCGCTCTGGCACGAGCGGATTATCAAACCCGCGCTGAAACGGTGGGACAATGAAATGGCAACACCCGAAGAACTCGCAATCGCCCGCGAACAGAATCGCCGCGCTGGCTGGCCTGACTGGTACGAGGGCGGCGCAGCTAAAGACTCATTTGCACCAGCTTGAAAAGCGGGTGAGTTTCACACTCTCGGAGCAAATCGACGCGGCATTCGCTGCGGAACAGGCCGATCCGCCAATCGCCTTGACCCGGACGGATATTCCCCGGTCTTTCGAAGCAATCACCGATGCCTGGCTAAGCGATGTCCTGTGTCATGCGGTTCCGGGCGCGGCGGTGATTGGTCATCGCCTCGGGCCGGCTGACGATGGCACCAACAACCGCCGCCGCATTTACCTCCAATACAACCGGCAGGGCGAAGCTGCGGGCCTGCCCGCCAGCGTATTCTGCAAGGCGACCTTCGGCCTCGCCAATCGTCAGATGCTGGGTCATTCGGGCGGCGTGCTGTGCGAAGTGACATTCAGCAACGTCGCGCGTCCGCTGCTCGACATCGAAGCGCCAAGGGCTTTCCTGGCCAACTATGACCCGGTAAGCTTTGCCTCGATCGTGGTGTTCGAGGATTTCGGTGATCGCGCCACGTTCTGCTCGGAAGACACTCCGGTCGATAAGGACTTCGCCCGCGCCCAGCTCGATATCCTCGCACGGCTGCATGGCCGCTTCCACCAGGCACCGGAAATGGACGGAAGTCTGGCTGTGCTCCCGACCTGGTATCAAAGGTTTTACAACCTCGCGGCATTTCATCTGGAGGAATCCTGCACCGCCGGGGTCGAAGCGGCCGAAACCTTTCTGCCCCCGGAATTGTTCCTGCGGCGCGAGGAAATCTGGCCGGCAACGCTGCGTTCGCTCGAAGCGCTGCGCAGCCTGCCACTGACCCTGTGCCACGGCGACGTCCATCTCAAAAACTGGTACCAATGCCACGATGGCAAGGTTGGACTTGGCGACTGGGGCGTCACCCATCGCGGTCACTGGTCGCGTGACCTCGCCTATACGCTGACCACAGCCCTGACGATCGCCGACCGGAGGGCCTGGGAAAGCGATTTGATTGACTATTATCTGGGCCGCCTTGCCGCCGAAGGTGGTCCGCGCGTTTCGATGGCAGAAACCATGGACGCCTACCGGTTGTCTTTGCCGACCGCCTTCGCATTCTGGACGCTGACCCTCAAACCCGACCCCGCGTTTCCAGATATGCAACCGGCGACTACCGCAAAAATATTCATCGAGCGCATCGGGCAGGCCATGGCCGATCACAATGCGCTCGATGCAGCCTGATATCATCCCATGATGTAGATGGACTTGGTGTTCTGATAGGCGCCGATAGCCTCAGGACCGAATTCGCGGCCCAGCCCGCTGGCCTTGACCCCGCCGAACGGGGCCCCCAGCGACGGCATATAACCGTTGACGCCGACCGTGCCGCTTTGCACCTTGCGCGCGACATCGGTGGCATGGGCGCTGTCCGCGCTCCATACCGAACCGCCAAGGCCGAACTGGCTGTCGTTGGCGATCCGCACGGCATCATCCTCGCCATCATAGGGGATCACTGAAAGCACCGGACCAAAGATTTCCTCCTGCGCGATGCGGGCTGAATTATCGACATCGGCGAAGATTGTTGGCTGCACGAACCATCCGTGATTGGTGTCCTTCGGGCGGCCGCCGCCGGCCACCAGCCGCGCTTCGCCTTTGCCGATCTCGATATAGCTCTCCACCCGGTCGCGGTGGGCGGATGAGGCCATCGGCCCGACATGCGTTTCCGGATCGAGCGCATCGCCAACCTTGAGCGAATTGGCAAAGCCTGCCAGCGCATCGACCACTTCGGCATAGCGGCCCTTGGGCGCAAGAATGCGGGTGCCATTATAGCAGGCTTGCCCGTTGTTGAGCATCGAAGCCATCGGCACGCCGGCCAGGAAAGTGCCGATATCGGCGTCTTCCAGCAGAATTGCGGCCGATTTTCCGCCCAGTTCCAGCGACACCGGGCGCAGCATTTCACCGCAAGTGCGCGCGATGGTTCGCCCTGCCGTGGTCGATCCGGTGAACGCCACCTTGTCGATGCCGGGATGGCTGACCAGGTAAGCCCCGACATCGCGGTCCCCTGCCACCCAATTGATCACGCCCGCCGGCACGCCTGCTTCGAGCGCGGCTTCGGCCAGCAGATAGCTGTCGAGCACTGTGCCGGGCGAGGGTTTGATCACCAGAGTGCACCCCGCCGCCATCGCTGGGGCGATCTTGTTCAGCGCGAGCGTAACCGGGAAGTTCCACGGCACTATCGCCGCGACCACGCCGATCGGCGTACCCTCTACAAGGGTTTCCTTGCCCATTTGCGAGGGGCGCACGTCCGGCTGGCCCATAGTCTTGGCCAGTTCAGCATAATACTGGACAATGCCGAAGGAAAACTGACCTTCCAGGGGAACGCTTATCCCGATGGGCATGCCATTCTGCGCGCTGACCAACCGGGCGATTTCTTCCCCGCGCGAGGCGAGTGCGGCCAAGAAGCGCTCCATCACGGCGGCGCGCTGCTGCGGCGTGGTATCGGCCCAGCCCGGTGCAGCCAAGGCGCGGCGGGCTGCGGCGACAGCAGCATCGACATCCGCCTCGCAGGCTTCGGGCGCGGTGCCGATCACTTCTTCGGTCGAGGCGTTGATCAGGGTGAAGCGCCGGTCGCTTGCCGGCTTGACCCATTCGTTGTCGATGAAGAAGGTGTCTCTGCTGATGGTCATCGCTATCTTCCTCTCGATTGTGCCGCCTTAGCTGCCAGGCCGGGTGCTCGCGTCAGTGAACTTGTCGTAGTAAATATCGCTAAGCGCAACGCCCGTGCCGGTCAGCGCGGCGATACCCGCGTCGATCATGCCGGGCGGTCCGCACATATAGGCCTGCAAACCTCTAGTTCCATCCAGTTCGGCCACGGCGGCGGGGATCTCGTCGGTGACCAGGCCAAACCGGCGATTAGCGGACTGCTCTTCGGAAAGGACCGGCCGGAACTCGAATCGGCCCTGCCAGGACGCCGCGATTGCGGCGATTTCATCGAGGCAATAGAGGTCGCGCTCCGCGCGGCCCCCGAACAGCAGCAAGGCATCGCGCTTCACGCCGCGCGCCGCCGCGTCTTCCAGCAAGCTCATCAGCGGAGAGAGCCCGCTGCCGCCGCCCACCAGCAGGATCGGCCCATCGCCATCGCGCAGCCAGAAGCCGCCGTGCGGCGCCTCGATCTCGAACGGGAGGGCGCTCATGTCTTCGCCGAACAATCGCTCGGTAAAGGCGCCTCCGGGAACCCGCCTGATAAACGTCGCCAGCCGCGTTTGACCGTCGCCCGCCGGTGCGGTGCTGAACGAATAGGAGCGTGGTTCCGGCGCGCCTGGCCACAAAACATTCATATACTGGCCTGCGCGGTAGTGAATCGGCGCGTCGGTTTCCCAGACCACTTCGCGGATGTCGTGTGTCAGCGCGCGCACTTCGACCAACCGGGCCGGCGTGCTGACCAGAGTTTCGGGCGCGCTCAGTTCCACCTCGATTTCAAGGTCCGATTCGGGCACCGCCTGGCAGGCAAGAATATAGCCAGCCTCAAGCTCTACGCGGCTTAAGGTGTAGCCAAACGGTGTGATCGCATCGACCTTGCCGGACACCAGGCGCGAACGGCAGGTTCCGCAAGTGCCGACCGTGCAATCGTGCGGATAGGCCAGTCCGGATTCGAGCGCGCTTTCCAGCACCGTCTTGTTGCGGCCAACCTCGAATTCCACGCCGCTTCCGACCAGGCGGACACGCGAAAGCGGGCGTTTGCGGAACAGGTTTTTCAGCACCTTAATTCGCCGGAAATCCGCCGATAAAGGCAAACACACGCCCCGCCGCAGCACCGCAGGGCCATCGGCAAGCTAACTCGTAAATCTGTTGACATTGCTTTTCCCTACCTTAGTTTGCGTATCTGCGTCACGCAAAAAAACTTCAAACGAAGTGAGGCGTGCCAAGAGCATTAGGGAGGCTTCCATGAGATCCATACTTTGTATAAGCATTTTGGCGCTTGCAACCAGCCTTGCCAGCCCCGCGCTGGCGCAGGACGTGCAGGAAGGCTCCGGTCGCGGACTTGAGGAAATCATCGTTACGGCAACGAAGCGATCCGAGAATCTTCAGGATGTGCCGGTCGCGATCTCGGCACTATCGGCGACCGCGCTCAAGAATGCGGGTGTGTTTGCAACATCCGACCTCAACCACTCCATGCCAAACCTTCAGGTATCATCGCCCTTTGGCGAAGCGCAGCCGAACTTCTCGCTGCGCGGTGTCGGCGTCGGCACTGAATTCAACGCGAACGCCGCCTCGCCGGTCGGCGTCTACGTCGACGAAGTCTATCAGGCATTCCGCGCCAGCCACGGCCAGCAGCTTTACGATCTCAACCAGATTGAAGTGGTTCGTGGTCCGCAGGGCACGCTCTTTGGCCGCAATACGACGGGCGGCGCGATCAATTTCATCACCCGCGCCCCGGAATTGAAGGGCCATAACGGCTACCTCACGCTCGGCTACGGCAACTACAACCGCATTAATGTCCAGGGAGCGGTGGAGTTTACCGGAATACAGGACAAGATCGGCTTTCGTCTGGCCGGCACCTATGTCAAATCCGATCCCTATGTTCGCAATCGGCTGGCTGCGGGCCTCAACACCTCCGCTGCAGGCGGAGCGTCGGGCCTCAACCTGAATACCGGGCGCGACTATGGCGGCTACGAAAGCTATGGCCTGCGCGGCACGATCCGCTTCAAGCCAACCGATGGCATCGACCTCAGCCTGAAGGGTTACATCGCCCAATCAAAGGGCGGCACGGAAGGCCCGATCGCCACCGGTCAATCCAAGACCAACGACACGATCAATTTTCTCAGCCCGAATTTCCTGTTCAACGGCATCTTCAACGCGCTGGCTCCAGCTGGCCTGCTCCCTTCGAGCTACAGCGCGTCAGCCAACGGCCTGGATGACCAAGAGGTTGAGGGCGATACAGTCGGAGTAGCGCTCACCGAGGCAAACGGCGTCGTTTTCAACGCGAAAATAGAACTGTCGGACAACCTCAGGCTTATTTCCATTACCGGGTATGACGATGGCAAATATTTGCAGGATCCGACAGAATGCGACGGCACACCACTGCGTTCCTGCGCCATCACCTATAACTCCAAGTTCAAGGCTTTCAACCAGGACGTGCGCCTGGACTTTTCGAGCGGGCCTCTGAAGCTCATCGTCGGCGGCTATTACGGCAAGGACACAGTCACAGCTGACAACAAGCCCGATTTCTTCAACTTCCTGCGTGACATCAACGCCGCCCTTGGATCGCCAAGTGGCTATTTCAATCCTGGTGGCGGGTTCAATGGCACTGCCCTTTCGGCAGGATCATTGCCGACAGGCGTAACCGCGATTCAGCATTTCACGCAGGTCAGGAAGTCATACGCCATTTATGGTGAAGGCAGTTATCAGATTACCGACACGATCAAGCTGACCGCCGGTGCCCGGTACACAAGCGACAAGAATGAATTCAAGGACGGCATCACAACCTATTTTGACGATCTTGGGGTGGCGCGCCTGATCACGGTTTCCGATTTCAAGCAGGGTGGGGCTTTTGCGCCGTATTTCCTGCAAGATGTTCGTAACGAAGCCGGAGCGGTTGTCATTCCTTCGTTCCAGGGCCTTGGCATTCCGCTCCCCAGCGGTCTTTCGCAAAAGGGCTCATCCAACCGGGTTTCCGGCCGTGTCATTCTGGACTGGAAGCCAACCGAATCCATCATGTTGTACGCGAGTTACAGCCGCGGTTACCGCGCGGGCACGTTTAACGGCCTTGCCTATGCCAACGCCAATCAGGTGTATTTCGTGGCGCCGGAACAGGTCAACGCCTATGAAGTTGGTTTCAAATCGCGCTTCGCCGACAATCGCCTGCAGATCAACGGATCGTTCTTCTATTATGATTACAAGGGCCAGCAGGGTCAGGTTGTCGATGCAACGGCAACCGCCAATCTGATTTCGCTCGACGGGAAGCTCAAGGGGCTCGAGATTGACGCCCAGTTTGCCGCCACGGACCGGTTGCGGTTCAGTGCGTCATTCGGACTGCTCGATACGAAATATGCCGATGGCGCGTGCCCTGCAAATCCGGCCTTGATCCCCAGCTTTCCGTCACAGCTTGGCAGTTGTGTGGTCTCGGGCGGGGGTCCGGTCAGTGTCGCTGGCAATCCTTTCCCCTATGCCGCCAAATCAACCGGCAATGTCGCATTTGACTGGGACGTAGTTGATGTGGGACCTGGCAAAGTCACCTGGCACGGAGACGCAGCCTATACCGGCAGATTCTATTATGATTCGTTCAAGGATTACAGCCGGGGCCCGCTGGTAAACCTTTCCACCGGCAAGTTTTCCGAAGGTGGGGGCAAATACTGGACGCTTAACAGCCGCCTGACCTTCAGCACCGAGCACTTCTCCATTGCGGCCTGGGTCAAGAATATCACCAACAAGACGACCTATCCGTTCGGCATCGCCATCGAGAATCTGTTTGGCAATGGCTACCGCGGGCGGGCGCAGCCGCGCACCTTCGGGGTTGAGGCCACAGCGCGCTTCTGAGCTGACAATACGGGGCGCATCCGGGCATGCCGGAACGCCCCGGCGCGGTTGGCGGCGACACTCGCCAACGCGCTGGCGGCGATGAGGGTGCATCTGGTATTTTAGCAATATAAGGAATTGCGCTGGGCCCGCCAACCGCTCAAACTGCTGCCGCCGGCGTGGCTTGCCGGGGGTCACGGCTACCGTGCCGCTAGATCGTAGAGCGGCTCAGGCGCCGGGTTGGGAGACAATGATGTTCGATAATGCCAGGCTGTCGCGCAAAACGCTGGCAGTCGATCCGGCACACGATGGCCGCCATAGATTGCATGCCGACCGGCCGCTGGACCGGGAATCGATCCCGATCATCGTCAATCTGCCCGAAGAACGCATCGCCTTCTTCACCTATACCTGGGTGAATTCAGCGGGTGAGGCCGGCGCGGTGCTGGCGATCTTCGGTCCTGGGATTGGCGACACCCCGATCCAGCTCAAGCTGCCGGATCGCCGGGTGCCGGATGACATGGATTTCTCCGACTGGACCATCGAA